>NZ_JAHLPQ010000021.1:0-54582 GCF_018917985.1 Blautia sp. MSJ-36
GCCCTGGTTTCCTACGCTTATTTTTCTTCCCTGCTTCTTCTTTTCCTATTTCTCTTTAAAATCTGTTGCTTCTCTAAGACTGATTTTCTCTTAAGTTGACGCTATGTTTACCACATTGGTACCTGACCCCTAGTGGTTCTTTGAAATTTTAAAGTTATCTGATCCAATGTGATTTCACTCCACTGTCACACTCTTCGCCAAATTCCTTGGCTTATCCACATCCAATCCCTTCGCAACACTAACATAGTATCCCATCAACTGCAGCGGAACCACAGCCAAGCTTCCAACGAAGTGCTCATCCACTTTCGGCACATACACCGTAAAATTCACCTGATCCTCAATCTCATAATTTCCATAAGTCGTAAGTCCCATCAAATATGCTCCTCGGCTCTTGCATTCCAACATATTTGAAATTGTCTTTTCATACAATTTATTCTGTGTTAGCACACCTATTACAAGAGTTCCATCTTCGATCAAGCTAATCGTTCCATGTTTCAATTCTCCTGCCGCATATGCTTCAGAGTGGATGTAGGAAATCTCTTTCAATTTTAAACTTCCCTCCAGGCAAACAGCATAATCAATTCCTCGACCGACAAAAAATGCATCATGTGCATTCGCATACTTAGCAGCAAACCACTGAATTCGTTCTTTATCATTCAATATTTTTATCATTTTATCCGGAATTGTCAATAATTCTGAGATATAGTAACTGTACTGCTCATCAGTAATTTTCTCTCTAACTTTTGCAAACTGAACAGCAAGGCAATACATAGCTGCAAGCTGTGCACTGTATGCTTTCGTCGTTGCAACAGAAATCTCTGGTCCTGCAAGAGTATAAAATACTTTATCGGCTTCGCGTGCAATACTGCTACCAACTACATTAACAATTGCCATTGTGGTTATCTTTTTTTCCTTTGCCATTCTTAACGCAGCTAAAGTATCTGCGGTTTCTCCAGACTGACTAATCACAATTACAAGTGCATTCTGATTTAAAGGCATACTACGATATCGAAACTCTGATGCCAATTCCACTCTTACAGAAATACCTGTTATATCTTCTATTACATACTGTGCAGCCATACCAACATGCCATGCAGATCCACAAGCAACAATATAAATTTCATTAAATCTTTTAATTTCTTCATCTGTAATTTCTATAGTAGACAAATCAATAATATTTTCTTTAATTACAGAATTTAATGTGTCCTGAATTGCTTTTGGTTGCTCATAGATCTCCTTCAGCATAAAATGTTCAAAACCTGATTTTTCTGCTGCTTCTGCGTCCCATTTAATCTCTGTTGTCTTTTTTTCAATTTCATCACCATCGAGATTGTAAAAATGCGCTTCACCTGATGTCAACTTAGCAAATTCAAGATTGCCAATATAATATACATTTCTGGTATACTTTAAAATTGCAGGTACATCCGAAGCAACATAAGTTTCACCGTCTGCAATACCAATAATCATTGGACTATCTTTTCTAGCAACCCAAATTTCCCCAGGAAAATCCTTAAACATCAATTCAAGTGCATAAGAGCCTCGAATACGTACCATTGTCTTTGCAATGGCATCTACAGGCCCCATGTTGTCCCTCCATTTTTAAAATCTGCAGTATATTTTTCATAGTATTCATTAGTCTCTCTGGAAAATATCCCTCGTATAAACCTTCCCCTTCACATCATCCAAACACCCATCATACCGATTGGCAATAATCGCCTGACTCATATCCTTAAACTTCTGCAAATCATTCACCACAACACTGCCAAAGAACGTCTCTCCATCTTTCAGTGTCGGCTCATAAATCACAACCGTAGCACCTTTCGCTTTAATTCTCTTCATAACCCCCTGAATCGAACTCTGGCGGAAATTATCACTATTACTCTTCATAGTCAGACGATATACGCCGATAGTCACAGGCTTCTCCTGCTTCTCATCATACTCGTTATCCCCATCATAATCATAATAACCAGCCAGTTTCAGAACACGGTCCGCAATAAAATCTTTTCGTGTACGATTACTCTCAACAATGGCCTCAATCAAATTCTCCGGAACATCGGCATAATTTGCCAGCAGCTGCTTGGTATCTTTCGGCAGACAATATCCGCCATATCCGAAAGAAGGGTTATTATAATGACTACCAATACGAGGATCAAGGCAAACACCGGCAATAATCTGCTGTGTATTCAGACCCTTACTCTCTGCATAGGTATCCAGCTCATTGAAATAAGCAACTCGAAGTGCCAGATATGTATTGGCAAACAGCTTCACAGCCTCAGCCTCTGTAAATCCCATGAACAGAGTATCAATCTCTTCTTTAATTGCACCTTCCTGTAAAAGTGCCGCAAATTCATGAGCTGCTTTTACAAGGCGATCATCCTCTAAATCTGTACCTACAATAATACGGCTTGGATACAGATTATCGTAAAGTGCTTTTGACTCACGTAAAAATTCAGGGCTGAAAATAATGTTTGCAGAATCAAACTTCTTACGAACAGATGCCGTATAGCCTACCGGGATGGTAGATTTGATAACCATAATCGCATTTGGATTATATTTCATAACCAGTTTGATTACTGCTTCTACAGCAGAAGTATCAAAATGCTGTGTACGGCTGTCATAATTGGTAGGAGCCGCAATCACAACAAAATCCGCAACACTGTATGCAGCTTCTGCATCCAGTGTTGCGGTCAGGTTTAATTCTTTCTCAGAAAGATATTTTTCAATGTATTCATCCTGAATCGGAGATTTCCGGTTGTTGATCAGCTCTACTTTTTCAGGCACAATATCCACTGCAGTCACCTGGTGATGCTGGGAAAGCAATGTCGCAATTGACAATCCCACATAACCAGTTCCTGCTACTGCAATTTTGTAATCTTTTGTCATTTCTTTTGTTCCTCCAAAATAACTTATGTATTCTTGATGCCAATGCAAAGTGCATCAACAACTCCCATCCCTCTTAATAACCGCCAAAACCGTCTTAAGCAAGATCTTAATATCCAACCCAATATTCCACTCCGAAATATACTCCGTATCCAACCTAACAATCTCCTCAAAATCCGTAATATCACTCCGGCCACTAACCTGCCACATCCCGGTAATCCCCGGCTTAATAGCAAGCCTAGCCCTATGATGCAGCTCATACTGCTCCAGCTCATCCGGTAAAATCGGTCTGGTACCCACTAGACTCATAGATCCATTCAGTACATTCCAGAACTGCGGAAACTCATCCAAAGAAGTCTTCCGGATAAATTCACCGATACCAGTCTTCTTCCGGCCATCCGGAAGAACTTTATTACCAATAACACGAGGGTCAAAATCAATCTTGAACATACGGCCGTCGCTCATCTTATTCTGAGACATCAGCTCCGCTTTTCTTGCCTCCGCATCCATATACATGCTTCGGAACTTGTACATCTTAAACGGTTTTCCATTTTTACCGATTCTGGTCTGGGAGAAGAAAATCGGTCCCGGGGAACTGATGTAGATCGCAGGTCCCACAAAAATAAAGATAATACCAGTTAACAGGCATCCTACAAGACCACCGGCAATATCCAGAAGTCTTTTAACCATGGCCTGACGGTCTGTGGCATAGTTCATGCTTGTAGTGATTACGGTGTAATCGCCGATTCTCTCCACGAGCTGTTTCTGTCCCGGAGTTTTACGGATTCTGGACAGATTGACATGGACAACGATTCCCATTTCCAGGAGCTCCTCGTACAGTTTCTGGGGATATGTATACTCTTCACTTACATTGATCAAAACTTCATCTACCCAATGCTGGCAGATAAAGGCAGAGGCATTTTCAACAGATGCCACTACCGGGATTCCGGAGATCTCTTTTCCGGTCATGTCACCATCTGTAATAATAATCCCATTAATGTCATAGCGGTTATAATTATGCTCGCGAACAGACTCCACCACAGACTTGGCAATATCTGAGGAAGTTACAATGTAAAGAGAATGCTCTCCTCTTTCTGCCATCATATGTACGAGATGTTTTTTCCAGAAGATTCTGACTGCATAGGATAAAATACCGAAGATAATACCGGTAAGATACAGGACCGCCCTTGAAAAGTGTCTTCCGCTGTCTACCGTAAACAGATAAAGACCTGCTGCAAGCTCCACTACAATGATCTGCTTGACCAGGACATTAAACTCACGGTAATAGCCTCTTCTGAGAACTCCTGTGTAGATTTCAAACACCATAATTACGATGAGATTGGTACCGAGAATGAACACCAGCGTATTGCGGTAAGTTTCATTACTGATAAAATTGATATAATCGTGAACTCGAATATAATATGCAAATATATATGCTAAAAACAGGCATATGAGATCCAGCAATATAAAATCCTTATGTTTATACCACCCATGGGATTTCTTTTCGTACATCTTTTTCCTCTTTCCTCCAAGTATGTGTTGTTTCTATCCGGATTTGATGTAATCTGTACTATTATTGTGTTGTTTTGTGTCTTTTTACATCGAAATATGGACATTTTGTTTATGTTTTATCATACTATCCATTGTTGGATGTGTCAATGAAGTAAGGTGCCTGTTTTTTACAGAATATGCCTCATGGGCAGGAGGAGGAATGTTTCACACCACATCCTCCCTCAACCCAAACCCAACCTCAGACCCCATCTCCACAAGAAAGTCCAAAACAACCAGCACCTGTTTCCGTCTGTGTTCCTCTCTCCGCAGCGTAACTTTTTCCCTCTTTACCAGCTCACTCATATATTCTTCTATAAAATACTGCGTATTCACCGGCAATTCCACTTTT
This sequence comes from Blautia sp. MSJ-36, assembly GCF_018917985.1. NCBI lineage: Bacteria > Bacillati > Bacillota > Clostridia > Lachnospirales > Lachnospiraceae > Blautia > Blautia sp. MSJ-36. The sequence goes on from NZ_JAHLPQ010000021.1 coordinate 4,781, forward strand.
TTCAGATGAGGATTATTTTTTATAATAAAACTCAGCCATTCCACACCTTCTCTAAAAAATGTATCTTTTCCTACAGAATTCAGTACATACGCTATCGAATACAGAACAATGGGATGGTAACCAATTCTCGCTGCTGCCCTTCTGTAGAAATTCGCATTTTCATGTTTCAGAGAATCCCAGGATGTCAGATTGTCTGCCCATATCTCGGATGCCAGAAGATAGCTTTTTACTAACTTTTCAAATGTCTTTCTGTCTCCAAAATACAATACATCTCCCCTTTTTTCCAGTTCTTCTACCTCATCACATTTTCTGAAAATATCCGGCTGAAGAAGGTTCCAGATATTCCAGAACGCTTGATATCTGGGCTTTTCCACTTCACAGGCAACCATTTTTCCCAGATCCAGGTTGCAAAGGTATCTTCCATGGAAATATGAGGCCGCATGCTCTGTAACAGTTTCTTCTGTCTGTCCGGTGTCAAAGCCAGCGTATAATCTGCCAGCCATTTTACATAGGAATGGCCACGCTCCCCGGTGTAAGGCCTGCTTTCTTTCTCATCGGCTTTATCGAAGATTTTTTCCCAGATGTTCTCTCCTGTATTTATAATGAATGAAAAATTTTCTTCCTCCTCTTTGTTTAACAATTCATAGAGAGGCAGTAAACATCGAAATTCCAGAGAATCTGTGTTGATCTCATTGATATCTGTTATTTCTCTGTTGAAAATCTGTTCGATACAGGCCGTATTTTCATCAAGAAACGTTTTTAATTTTCCGTTTTCTCCATGCCGCCGTTTTTTTCTCCGATAAGACGGAGACAGATCCGCATAAGCGTACAGAACTTTCAGTGCTGCATGACGATCCTGTTTCCAGAGAAGATCTGCAATGCAGGGCGGAAGCATTTTCAGTTTTTCCCGGCGATCCAGCAGAAGCCCTACAAGTAAAAACATGGGATTGTCCCAGTCTGCAGACAGATTTTCACAGGAGACCTGTCTGGTCAGTTCCGGAAGTACTGCATCAATTGCGCCACTTAACAGATAATTTTCTTTTGACAGAAGCCATTGCTTTACTGTCATCCGTACAATTTCCGCACAGCAGGTAATCGCTTCTTCGGAAAGTTTTTCCCGGAAATCACGCAAAAGTACCTCACATGTGTACATTGCAGTAGACAGATCCCATATCCCTTCTGTATTATTCTTACCTTCCAGAATTTCCATCATCTCTGTATATGCTGTCTCGGGCTGTTCTTCATATTTCGTATAGTTCTGGTAATTCTCCTTTTTTCCCTGATAGCGGGCATGGGCCCACACGTCCAGCTCTATATGTTGATCCTGATAAAATTCTTCTCTCTTTTTTTCTGTATTTTTCCTCAGCTCGGTCAGTTCCTCTGGCATCTGGGGTTTTAATCTCAGATATTCCCGTCCATTTTTCTCTACAATTTCCGTTTCCTGGTTTTCCAGATATCGTCTCAGATCTATATGATAGTATATATATTGATCGGTTGGATTCCAGTTTTCCATAGCTTTTGTTGTTTGATCAATACTATTGTAGAGTGTGGATATTCTGCTGTTAAACTCTTCTGCTGACAGATTCCCCTGTAACGGATAATATTCCGATCTGTGATCCAGTGCATTTGTCTGAATCACTTCCGTAAAAAGTTCATCCAGTTCTTCTTTTATTTCCTTCGCCGCATTCAGTATAATATTGTCCAGCTTTTTATAGACATCATTATTTTCCAAATCATATTTGTATTTTGACGCCACATAGATCTTTTTCCGCAGATACAAGGCAATCAGCCCGGCTGCTCTTGTTGCTTCGCCCTCATGTACTGCCTGCGTCCATGTATACAATGCCGCCGTTACTATCTGCTGATTTTTTTCCGACCAGTCAATCCTATCCAGATTCTCATATGTATATTTCAGAAGAGTTTCCCATACTGTGCCTCTTGGTCTTGTATACCGGTACTGATTAATTTGTATCCCTTTCTGGCCGTTGTTAATCAGCTTAAGCATTTCCGGATCTATGCTGCCTCTGCAGGCCGTATTCAGCAAAAACATCATCCTCGTAAAAAGTTCCGGACCGGACTTGCTTAACAAAGTATCCCGAATAAAATATCCTTCTTCACTTTCAGAGTTCATTAATGCGATCAGTGTCTCGTCTTTCCACTCCTGCCCCAGTTCTTCATCGTCATAAAGGTCCAGCAGAAACTGAAGAATCCAATCCTCCCCGTCCGACAGTCGGCTTTCCAGCCAGATCCGGTATGATTTTCTGCTGCGAAGGGAATTCCCCAGATCTGCGAAAAATGTTTTTTCGGAACAGGTGTCCTGTTCCAGGCGTTCGGTAAAGATGTGATTGGTTACAATCTCTTCGTATACATCATGACTCATCATCCAGTTTTTCCGGTTTTCCTGATAGGGTATGATAATTCCGCTGCTTTCCAGTGCGGAAATGGCCTCAAAATCATCGGTGGCTTTCAGGGAATAGGTATATCGCTCATGTGCCATCATGTCACTGACCATCTGCTGGACAAAAGCTTCTCTTTTTACCGGCAGATTGTTATACTGCTGAAAATCGTTACGGATGACCTGATTCCAGATTGCGTCCCGGAACAGGGTTACGTTCATGTTTTCATCTTCTGAGCTATGATCCATATTCAGATACAGGTTCAGGTGACATCCTCCCCCACCTATAGAGGTGGGGGCTTCCCAACCTCGGCAAGTTTGGTTCTCGTTCGATAGCACCTCTGTGCTAAGCATAAGCGAGCTATCCCCGTGTGTCCCACGGTTTGTATTAGGTTATTGCATTGCGGTCATGCATTTACTAATCGCATTCCTTCATTTCTGATATTTATAGCCGCATTTACATCTCTGTCGTGGTGGGTTCCACACTGCGGACAATCCCACTCTCTTAACGCAAGATTTTTCGTTTTAACATTCTTGTAAACACAAACAGAACAGGTTTGGCTGCTTGCAAAAAATCTATCTACCCTTACAAGCTTTTTCCCCTGTTCCTCCAATTTGTATTTTAAAAATGTTGCGAACATTCCCCAGCCGTTATCTGAAACAGATTTTCCAAAATTCAGCGACCGTGACATTGCTTTCATATCCAAGTCTTCTATACATACACAATCATAAGCATTGGCTATCTGCCTTGACTGCTTATGCAGGAAGTCTTTTCTTTGATTAGAAACCTTTTCATGGAGTTTTGCCACCTTAATCCTCTGCTTATTACGATTTTTTCCCATCCATTGCGTATACAGAATTCCATTGGTGTTTCATGAGCCAGATGTTCTGCTTCATAGAATGTATCCAGTGCTGCTTTGTTTTCTCCTATTTTCTTGAAATCTTCGGACATGCATAAGTACGTATCTATATTTTTATCATTTACGGTTATTTCTGCATGAATCAAATCGTAATGAAGGTGCTCTATTCCCAGAATATTCAGAAGTCTGTCTGTAATTAGTTCATTTACACATTCGTGTCCTATTATTCCATTTATACCATCATAATTAGATAATTTATAGTATTTCTTTGGTTTTTGTAAGTCGTCTGTTGCTTTCAGAAAAGAACCTGCTGTTCCGGATGAGGATCGGATCTGTGACCATTGAAGATATTTCAGGTCTTGTTTTTCGTGAATGATACGGGTACTCATGCATGACCTCCTTTTTGTTTTATTATATGATTTTACTTGTTTTACGTCAAGTTTTTAGTAATATAAAAGGTAGTCTCAGAATGGTTTGGTCTCTGAGGCTACCTTTTTCATCCAACAGTTTTTTCGGCCCTAATATAGTTCATATTTTAATTTTTATCTTCTGCATTATGAAGTACCTATCACCACCCTACAATCCTTCTTATAACAAGCAATCCCATACTTAATAATCGACCGCATGCCATCGTCCTCCAATTTTGCAGCATATTTCCGCTCCTCGATCTGCCGCAACGCTTCTGTGCAGGCGTCCTTCATTTTTCCATTTTCGGCATACTTTACCTCAATGACAATGCCGGTCCGGCTTTCTGGTATTTCTATCAGAATGTCACTGTAGCCGGTGCCGGATTCTGCGTTTGACCGGATGATCCAGTTATCTTTGTATCCGAGAAGTCCTAAAAGCATTCCGTGATAAAAGTTTTCTTTCTTCGCAGTGGCTGTATCACGGATGCTTATTGTATTCCACAGATAGTTTCCAAAAAGCTCTTCTATTTTTTCCGGATTCTGTTCTGAAAAAGCATTACAAAACTGATTCAGGGTGTCGCCATCCTGCCTTGAGGTCTGCCGGAACCACTCTCTGATCTGCTTTATGAAGAGATTTTTTACTTCCAGATTGGGGATCTTCAGACGGAACTGATTTTCTGCTGTTTTTCCTTTCTGAGTCAGATAGCCGGTGGTAAAAAGCACACTCCACAGATTCTCGATGCTGCTGTCCAGCTCATTATATGTCAGTTCCTGGTGGATTTCCTTTGTTACAGTCTCTCCTGCGATCAGTCTTTCGATGTCGTTTTTTGTCTGACTGTCTGCTCTGTTGATAAATCTTCGTACAATTGCGTTTCCACTGGTATTGGACCAGTAATCTTCCGGTTTGGCGTTTGGATCTGCATATAATTTTTTGCAGTAACAGATTACGTCCCACGGGCAGTATACTTCTGTGTTTCCAAACTGATAACCGTCGTACCATTCTTTGACTTCTGTATAGTGTCCGGATAAATCGTAATAATTTAACATATCCTGTACTTCTGTATCGGTAAAGCCAAAGTATTCGTCGTACTGCACATCCAGTACCGATAATACTTCAAAATTGTTCAGGCCTGTAAATATACTTTCTTTGGCAATTCTCAGACAGCCAGTTAATACGGCAAAGTAAAGATTCGAATTTGTTTTTAATACATTACCAAACATGTTTCGGATCAGAGATACCATTTCCTCATAGTAGCCATTCTGAAAAGCTTTATCCAGGGGTACATCGTATTCATCAATCAGAAGAATGACTTTTTTTCCATAATGTCTGCAAAGTAAGGAAGATAAGGTTAACAGTGATTTTTCCATTGCTGAGTATGACATTTGAAAATCACCGGTGTCAGAAACCATTGTCAGGGCTTTATACATTTTTTTATCTGTTTCTGATAACTCAGGGCTTTTTTCCAGAAAAGAAAATCTTAAGGCTTCTGCACCGATCGCATATTTCATTGCCGCACAGGCGCTCTCAAAGTTCATTCCTTCAACGTTCTTTAAACTGATGGAAATTACGGGAAAATGTCCCATATATTTTTCGCAGAATTCTCTGTCTTCGGAGATCTTCAGGCCTTCAAATATTTTGGGATCTGTCCCGATTTCAAAAAAGGTCTGAAGCATATTCATGTTCAGAGTTTTTCCAAAACGCCGTGGGCGGGTGATAAGGTTTACTTCGCTCCAGTTTTGGATTAGACTGTGAATCATTTCTGTTTTATCGACATAATAGAAGTTGTTTTTGATTATTTTTTCGAAATTATCTATTCCTACTGGAAGTTTCTTTTTTTCTGGCATTGAAGCACCTCCCAAAACAAAAAATGGTTTCACAATATCATTATTTACTACAAATATGATATCATGAAACCTTTTTCACGTAAAGTTATACTCCCTGGCGAAGAAACTCTCCGTCTTCTCCGAGGAAATATGACAGGGATTCGACATTGTCATTTTTATAAATTGTAACATACGAATATCGGTTATATTCATCTACCAGTTCATTCCAACCATTTACCAGTGCCCGAGTATGCATAGCGCCTTTTTTGGTTCCTGCAATGGAAAAGTAGCTGTCCCGGTATTTTTCTTTTCCAAGGGCCCGTTTTTCGTAGGAAATCATCGCATCGAATCCGCTGCTGATAAGTTCCCGGGTAAGCTCGTTATCGCCTTTAACTCTTATAAGTAAATCACAGATCGCAAGACTGCAGTAATACATCCGGATGCCGGGGTATGGATGATCATATGATTCTATATCTTTTTCCTGATAATTTGAGAAATCTCTGTTGGAGTTTTTTGCAAAGACATCGAAGCATAAATAAAAAGATAAAAACAAAAGATCAAAGGTTGCACTTAATACCTTCCAGTCTTCTTTCCAATATCCAAGTGTAATGGCTGTATTCAGCATTGCTGCATAATAATCTGCGTCATATTCCCTCAACTGTGTAAGCCAGTTATCTTTATTTGTTGCCTCGTCTGCATATAATTCTTCTATGAAATTGTCTTCCGAATTTGTCAAAACATGTCCATGGGCAATATGTCCGAATTCATGGGCAATGATAAAATTCAACATGAACCGATATAGCTCTTTTTTATAGCTGTCTTCTTTTTCTTCTGACAGGTGAAATACTTTTCCGAAATTTTTATTACCGATGAATTCTTCGACCTCTTTCCAGAAAGCGACACAGAGTCCTATTGTCAGTACTATATAGTTTTTTCCTTCGTATCTCTTTGCGAATGCATTTACTCTGATATCATTTACGATCCAGACGGAGACCTGCATTTTTTCAAATACGTCTTCGGATACCCATGTCTTGATCCCTGGTCTCATTTCAGATAGCAGTGGGTTGGTGAATTCTGCTATGGAGTAGAAATCCGGGATGTATTCTAGTAATTCGATTTCGGCTTTGTTTATTTTAATTTTTGTCTTTTCCACTATATTAATCTATAAAAGCCCTAGAGTAACTGTGTCTCCAAGGCTTTTTCTCTCTTTCTTAATTTATTTTCCTCATTTATGCTTTTGTATCATAATCATACAACTTCGAAACAATCGTATACCTATGCTTTTGAAGATTTGAAAGTTCTGTTTCTATGCTTTTGTTAGCAATTTTCGTATTATTCCCAGCAGCCAAATAACAACTTTCTATTCCCTGTGTAATACCATCTTCTAGCCGCTCTGCTTCTTCTTTTAATTGTTTAAAAAGAGTTGTATCAAATAATTTAGCATAACTTACGACACCATTTCGTAATATATATATTTGGCGCTGTATTTTACCTATTATTTCTTTTATTTTCTTTTCATTTTCAGGTGTACACTCATTTATAAATTCTTCTGATGATCGTAAAAGTTGTTCCATTGTATCAAAGCATTCCCCTGTAAGATCCAAACCACGGCTTAGCAAAGTTTGTCTATACCAAAATTCTTTCTTTTCATCGTTAACATTTTTTTTACTAGTTCTTCTTTCAAAAATAAAAATCCCACCAACAAAAATAAGATTAACTATACTTGTAATTGCCTGAATAACCGCTGCCGTATTTTGTGTCACTATGCATCACCTCTCTTAAATATTCTTTAGAGATTCATAAATTCCTTCATCAATATTATGTTGCAATTCCTCAGACAAGGCAGCTCCATCATCAAATTTAAATATATATTTTTTTCGAAATCCATCTTCCTTCAAATTTATTATACTACTTTCAAATAATCCACCAAAAAAAGAAGAATTTATTGACCATGTATCCTTAGGCACAATTACTTCAATTTTCTGTTCTTGCGAATCCAGTTCATTTAATTTCAATTTTTTTCTCGCATCAATCCCTTTATCGCGTCCAGAAAAAATCTTAGAGCCATTACTTCTAAAATTTAATAAATTTATTTTTTCCACTACGTAATACCTCCTACCGCTTGTTTTCCATAATTTGTGTCAAATATTCTCTGTCAAAATAAAATTTCAATGAAATTACTGTTCCGGGGAAAAATGTATTTATATACTTTACATACCTGCCATCCGGCGGTTGGAAAATATCATTTTTTTCATTAAATGCTATTATTCTCCGTTGTTCATTTCCAAGTTCTTTATCCTCAACCATTTGAGATTTCAATTTATAAGTTCCATCAAAACAAATATGTGTATGCCCGGATGTAATCGACATCAAAGGAGTTTTATTTTCATTTGTCTGACCAATTAACTGGAAATTATTAATCAAACGAACTGTTCCTGTTCCCCTCCGTCGATTTCCTTCTACTTTATCATCTTTTAGCCGACTAATTCCTTCTTGAAGTGAAAACAGTGTATAGAGCATTTCTTCTGTCCAGTTTTTATTATAAAACTTCTCATGCTCTTTGGAAAGAAATTCAAGCTTCTCTCTTGTTTTCGATGAAGTCGTCTTTTCTTTCAATTGTTCATATATTGTATTACCAAAGTCAAAAATAACAAGCTGAACTTCTCCATAGCTATCTACCTGGACATTTTGCTGATAATGCCCCAATGCAAACCATGTAGTCTGTTCCCCACCGTGTATTTCACAGTTATCCAGCACCTCACCAAACAAAGTTCCAAGAATATTTTTTCCCTTTCCATTCAACGTATATCCCTGTGTATTCATACATTCAATTATATATTCTGCCAACTTGGTTGCTGTAATATCCGAAATCTGTGAATAATGGTATCCACTGATCAGCTTAAATCGTTTAATATTATGCCAATTCATTAATATTCCTGCATCCATATTCAAATCCATATGTGCAGCTAAACCACTTGCCATAAATACGTCCTTAACTTTTCCCTCTGCAGGAATTCCGCACCCTTTAGTGCTTTCAAATTTCTTCTACGTTTATTTTTTCTTCTTCTGAGTATAATCCCCTTTTGACATTTACGGTCAGAGGCTCTGCGAAGCTTCTTTTTCCATTTACTTATCATTTGCTTCCCCTTTTCCTCAGATTTTTCAATTAATATTTTACAAAACCGGACTGTTAATATTGTTATTTTAAACAGTCCGGTCAAATCAATATTTTATTTAGTTACTACTTATCTCTTACAGTATCGCCCGCACAACCCTAGGCTTGCATCCAGCCTTCTCAAGTGCTGCAACAATCTGATTCTTATGATCTGTTCCGAATGCTTCCATGGTGATTCGAAGTTCCACGGCTGCGTTTCGGTTGGTGCTTACGAACTGGTTGTGATCCAGCTTGATGACGTTGCCCTGGTTCTCGGCGATGACGCTGGCTACTCTTACGAGTTCGCCTGGCTTGTCCGGGATGAGGACGGATACTGTGAAGATTCGGTCTCTCTGGATGAGGCCGTGCTGTACAACAGAGGACATGGTGATTACGTCCATGTTTCCACCGCTTAAGATGGAAACGATTTTCTTTTTCTTCACATCCAGGTGGCGGAGAGCTGCTACGGTAAGGAGGCCGGAGTTCTCTACAATCATCTTGTGGTTCTCTACCATATCCAGGAAGGCTACGATCAGTTCGTCATCATCGATGGTGATGATATCGTCCAGGTTCTCCTGGATGTACGGGAAGATATTTTTTCCAGGGGTCTGTACTGCGGTACCGTCGGCGATGGTGTTTACGTGAGGAAGGGTTACGACCTCACCTTTTTCCAGGGATGCCTTCATGCAGGCTGCTCCTGCAGGCTCCACGCCGATGACCTTGATATGTGGGTTGAGGAGTTTTGCAAGGGTGGAAACACCAGTTGCAAGTCCGCCGCCGCCGATCGGGACGAGGATATAATCTACCAGCGGAAGTTCCTGTACGATCTCCATGGCAATGGTTCCCTGTCCGGTTGCTACTGCCGGGTCATCAAACGGATGAATGAAGGTGTAACCTTTTTCTTCTGCAAGTGCAAGTGCGTGTGCACAGGCCTCATCGTATACGTCACCGTGAAGGATAACTTCTGCGCCATAGCTCTTGGTACGCTCTACCTTGATCAGTGGTGTGGTGGTCGGCATGACGATGACTGCTTTTACTCCGTATTTATGTGCGGCATAGGCAACACCCTGTGCGTGGTTTCCTGCGGATGCGGTGATCAAGCCTTTGTTTCTTTCTTCATCGGAAAGTGTGCTGATCTTATAGTATGCGCCACGTACTTTGTAGGCACCGGTACGCTGCATGTTCTCCGGTTTCAGGTAAACCTTGTTTCCTGTCATATCTGAGAAATAACTGCTGTATATCAGCTTTGTTTCCTGTGTGACTTCTTTTACTTTTGCTGCCGCTTCCTCAAAGCTTTCTAATGTAAGCATTTGTATTTAGCTCCTTTCTTCTACGTCAAAGAGGGCGTTTACAAATGCGTCTGCGTCGAATTTCTGCAGGTCATCGATGCTCTCGCCTACTCCGATGTATTTTACTGGTATGTCAAGCTCGGACTGGATCGCTACGGCGATTCCACCTTTGGCTGTACCATCAAGTTTGGTAAGAATGATTCCGGTAACATTGGCTACCTCGGCAAACTGTCTTGCCTGGGACAGTGCGTTCTGGCCGGTGGTTCCATCAAGGACGACCAGGGTTTCCAGATAGGCTTCCGGGTACTCACGTTCCAGAATACGGTAAATTTTGCGAAGCTCTTCCATAAGATTCTTCTTATTGTGAAGTCTTCCTGCTGTGTCACAGATCAGTACATCTGCATTTCTGGCCTTGGCTGCTGCCACCGCATCGTATACAACCGATGCCGGGTCTGCACCATCCTGTCCGCCGATGATCTCAACACCTGCACGGTTGGCCCACTGTGTCAGCTGTTCTCCTGCTGCCGCACGGAACGTATCTGCCGCGCCAAGGATTACTTTCTTTCCCTGATCCTTCAGTTTACCGGCAAGTTTACCTACGGAGGTAGTTTTACCGACTCCGTTGACACCGATCACCAGGATTACGGATTTCCGGTTCTCGAATTCATATTCTGTGCTTTCCACCTGCATCTGCTTCTTGATGCTGTCGATCAGAAGCTGCTTGCACTGGGAAGGCTCCTTGATATGCTGCTCGGCCACCTGTTCCTTCAGATGTTCCAGAATGGAGGTGGTTGCGTTGATGCCGATGTCTCCCATGATCAGAATTTCTTCCAGCTCTTCATAAAAATCATCATCAATACTGGAAAAACCGCTGAAAATGGAATCAAATCCGGCAACGATATTGTCTCGCGTTTTGGTAAGTCCGCTTACCAGACGTTTAAAAAATCCCTTTTTTTCTTCTGCCATACTGCTTCATCCCCTCTGCTACCGGGTAAGCTGGTTCTCTACCAGATCTACTGATACCAGCGTTGATACCCCTTTTTCCTGCATGGTAATTCCATAAAGGCGGTCTGCCGCATTCATGGTACCACGTCTATGTGTTATTATAATAAATTGTGTGTTCTTCGTCAACTTCTGTAAATATCCTGCAAAACGGCCTACGTTGGAATCATCCAGAGCTGCCTCGATCTCATCCAGAAGACAGAACGGTGATGGTTTCAGGTTCTGGATGGCAAAAAGAAGGGCGATGGCTGTCAGTGCCTTCTCTCCACCGGAAAGCTGCATCATGTTCTGGAGTTTTTTTCCAGGTGGCTGGGAAATAATTTTGATTCCTGCCTCCAGAATGTCCTCGTCTTCCGCAAGTTCCAGAGTTCCCCGGCCTCCGCCAAACAGCTCTTTAAAGGCTTTGTCAAATTCCTTCTGGATCTCTCCGAATTTTTCGGTGAACTGTTTCCGCATTCCCTCATCCAGCTCCTGAATGATCTGTTCCAGCGTTTTTTCCGCTTCCAGAAGATCGTTGTACTGGCCGCTTAAGAAGGTATGACGTTCCAGAAGTTCCTTGTAATCTTCAATGGCATTGACGTTGACAGAACCAAGGGCGCGGATCTCGTCCTTTAATTTGTGGATCTGCTGTTTCATCACATGGCGGTCACTGAATTCTTCTTTTCGGTACTGCAGCGCATTATTCGGGGTGATCTCGTATTCCTCCCACATGTAGGAAATACGGGCTTCCCGGTTTTCTTCGATCTTTTCTGCCTGAGTTTTCAGACGGAAACATTCTTTGTCCAGAAGGCTGATCTGATTGGATAATTCATCCCGCTTTTCAAAGAACTCTTTATGGCTCTTCGTGCTTTCTTCTTTTTCCTGCTGCAGTTTTTCAAGCTGTTTTTCGGATGCTTCTTCTTTTGCAGCAAAACTTTCGATTTCAGCCTGGACATTTTTGATCGTTTTTCTTTTTTCTGCTGTTTCCTGGCTGCCTTTTTCCAGGGAATCCAGAATTTCTTCTTTTTCTTTTAAAAGAACATCGATCTCTTCTTTCAGACGTTTCAGGTTCTCCTTTATGAAGCTTTCTTTCTGCTGGGATGCGGATGCGTCCAGACGGATCTTTTCCAGAGTTTCCAGGGTTTGTGCCTCATCCTTTTTCCAGTCTTCCAGTTCCTTCTGGCGGGTTTCGATGAAGGTTTCCAGCTCTTCCTCGTCCTTTTTGGAAGTTTCCAGTTCCTGGGTGATCTGGGCGTTATCTGCCTGCATTTCTCTTGTCTGGCGGCGGATTTCTTCCTCTTCCCGCTGGATTCTTACATAACCGCCCCGGATTTCTTCTGCTTTTTTCTCCAGCTGCTCGATGTTCATTCTGGCTGTATTCTGCCCGATGGACTGCTCCTGAAATTTCTGCTGCAGAGAATTTACGGTATCCCGCATTTCATTTCGTTTCCTGCGGTTATCCTCCATGGACTGACGGATTTCGTTGTATCTGACCGCAAGTTCTTTCACTTTCTTTTCCAGTTCTTCGATCTCACGGCGGCGGCCGAGAAGATTGCTGTTATTCTTAAAAGCTCCACCAGTCATGGAACCGCCCGGGCTTAAAGACTCACCCTCCAGAGTTACCATTCGGATACTGTGACGGTATTTTCTGGCAATGGCAATGGCGTGGTCAATATTGTCCACAACCAGTACTTTTCCAAGAAGATAACCGATCAGTCCCGCATATTCTTTGTCTGCACTTACCAGACCACTTGCAAGACCGATGGCTCCCTCTTCATTTAAGGCTCCCCTCTGGGCGAATTCGCCTCTCTGGGAAATACTGTTTAAGGGAAGGAAGGTAGCACGTCCGTACCGGTTTTTCTTCAGGAATTCGATCATCTCCTTGGCTGTCTGCTCATTGTCTGTGACAATGTTCTGGATGCTTCCGCCAAGTGCTGTCTCAATGGCGATCTCGTAGTTTTTTTCCACATGGATGATATCTGCCACAACACCCCGGATGCCCGGCACATGGTCTTTCTGCTCCATGACACGGCGGATGCTGTTTCCGTAACCGTCGTAACGTTCCGTGATGTTCTTTAAAGATTCCAGACGGGAAGCCTCTCTATGGTAGGCTCTCTGGCTTTCTTCCAGTTCCTGATTCTGCTGCTTCAGAGTTTCCTGAATAGCCTTGATCTCTTTTGTGAGATTGCTGCCTTCTTCCTGAATCGCCTGAATGGCTTCGGTGATGGTATCGTACTCTTTTTTTGCCTGAGTGATGGCCGACTGCTGTTCTTCTTCCTGGGTTTTCAGGGAAAGTATTCTCTGGCTGATCCCGGCTTTCCGGATATCCAGCTGTTCCATCATGGCATCAAAACGCTGGGCCTTACCTTTGGTGTTTGCACGGGAGTTGAGGATTTCGATAATTTCGTTTTTTCCATCTTCTACTGCCTGGGTACATTCTTCAATGTTGCTCTGGATGTTATCCAGCTTTTCCTGCTCGTCGGAGAGCTCTTTGCTGATCTCGCGGAGCTTTGCCTGCAGGTCTGCTCTCTGCTCTTCCAGTTCCTCTCTGTCTGCGGATTTTTTCTCCGTGTCTTCCTGGATAGCCAGAAGACGGCTGCGGTAATGGCTGTCGTTCTGCTCGCCTGCAAGGATCTGTTCATGAAGGACATTGATCTCACCAGAAAGCTGCTGCTTACGGATGGCACGGTCCCGGCTTTCTTCCCGGAGAGTGTCCATACGCTGATTTAGCTCTTCCAGAGATTTTTCCAGGCGCTCATACTCCTCTTTTGTGCGGCTGTGGGCGTCTTTTGCCTCCTGTAACTGGTTTTCCGCGATTCTGGTCTTTTCTTCCAGCTCTTTGATCAGATTGCCGGTGTGTTCATATTCCAGAAGGAACATGTTCACATCCAGCTCTTTTAGGCTTTCTCTTTTTGCCAGATAAATCTTTGCAGTTTCAGACTGACGTTCCAGAGGTTCCAGCTGTTTAGTCAGCTCGCTTAAAATATCGGTGACACGGACCAGGTTCTGCTGCTCTTCTTCCAGTTTTTTCAGAGTGGTGTTTTTTCGCCTTTTGAACTTGACGATTCCTGCTGCCTCGTCAAAAAGCTCACGGCGGTCTTCCGGCTTGCCGCTTAAGATCTTGTCGATCTGACCCTGGCCGATGATGGAGTAGCCTTCTTTTCCGATACCGGTATCATAAAACATCTCATTGATGTCTTTCAGACGGCAGGAACTTCCGTTGATGCGGTATTCACTTTCTCCGGAGCGGTACAGCCTTCTGGTTACAGTTACTTCCTCAAAATCCACCGGAAGTTTGTGGTCACTGTTATCCAGAGTGATGGCCACGGATGCAAAGCTTAAGGGCTTCCGGAGTTCTGTTCCGGAAAAAATAACGTCCTGCATATTTCCGCCTCGCAACTGCTTGGCACTCTGCTCTCCCAGAACCCAGCGGACTGCATCGCCGACGTTGCTTTTTCCACTGCCGTTTGGGCCTACAATGCCAGTGATTCCGTTATGAAATTCAAAATTGATTTTCTGTGCAAAGGATTTGAATCCCTGCACCTCTATATTTTTCAGATACATTGGACACCTGCTGTTTATTTGATCCTGCGGATCGCCTCAAGAGCTGCGGCCTGCTCTGCCGCTTTCTTGGTATGTCCGGTTCCGGTTCCCATACTTTCTCCGTTGATCAGGGCTTCTACGGTAAAGCTCTTGCTGTGATCCGGTCCTTCTTCTTTCAGAAGACGGTATTCCACCGGATGGTTTCCGCCTTCCTGTACCATCTCCTGCAGTACGGTCTTGCTGTCATAAAAAATTCTCTTATCTTCCAGATCATTGAGGATAAATTTCAGAACAAATGTCTGGGCCGGTTCAAAACCACCATCCAGATACATGGCTCCAATAAGGGATTCCAGCGCATCGGATACGATGGAGTCACGTTTCCGGCCACCCATCATTTCCTCGCCTCTTCCAAGAAGAATAAACTCCGGAAGGCCGAATTCTCTTGCACAGTAGGCAAGGCTCTTTTCGCATACCATGCTGGCACGCTTTTTAGTAAGTTCTCCCTCCTGGTTGTTGCGGAATTTTTTGTACAGAAAGTCACTGCTGATCAGTTCCAGCACTGCGTCACCCAGGAATTCCAGACGCTCGTTGCAGCCAAGTTTTCCAAGATGTTTCTCATTGGCATAGGAGCTGTGTGTCATTGCCTGTTCCAGCAAAGATTTTGCGGTAAACTGATATCCGATGGTCTGTTCCAGTTTTTTTAAATTATTTTCCATTTCTTTTTCCCTTCGTTGCGCGGCGAAGAGTCTCCACTGCATCGGAAATGGTTACAATCTCTTCTGCATCCTCTGCATCTATGTGGATATCGTAGGTTTCTTCCAGATCAATAAGCATCTGGAAAAAATCCAGGGAATCCATGCCCAAGTCATCCACAAAGGTCGTTTTTTCCGTAAGGAGATCTACGGTTCTTCCCAGAGTTTTTTCTATGATTGTTTTCAGTATTTCCAGTTCCACGACTGTTCGCCTCCTG
This sequence comes from Blautia sp. MSJ-36, assembly GCF_018917985.1. Lineage (NCBI taxonomy): Bacteria > Bacillati > Bacillota > Clostridia > Lachnospirales > Lachnospiraceae > Blautia > Blautia sp. MSJ-36. The sequence goes on from NZ_JAHLPQ010000021.1 coordinate 20,204, forward strand.
TTCTGTCTGTAATAATTTCTGTTCTGTTTTTATTTCTCTTGGGCTTTTGCTTCTGCCTGTGCTTTCTGTTCGGCCGCAATAAATTCTTCGATCTTTTCGTTGATCTTTTCTTCCTTAAACTGCTCGCACTGGAAGATGGCATGACGGATTTCCACGCTCTTTGCGCTTCCGTGGCTCTTTACTACCAGGCCTTTCAGTCCAAGAAGCGGAGCTCCGCCGTATTCGCTGGCGTCAAAGGCTTTCAGGGTTTCCTTGAGAGCCGGTTTCACCATCAGGGCTCCTACTTTGCTTCTAAGGCTTGTCATCATGCCTTTTTTGATCATGGATACCATAGTGGCTCCCACGCCTTCATAAAGCTTGAGGATCACATTTCCCACAAATGCTTCACAGACAACCACATCTGCGTATCCTGCCGGGATATCTCTTGCCTCAATGCTTCCGATGAAATTGATATCTTTGCATGCTTTTAAGAGAGGGAAAGTGGCCTTAACCAGGGCATTGCCTTTTTCTTCCTCTGCACCGTTATTTACGATGGCTACTCTTGGTTTCTTAACTCCCACTACGTTCTCCATATAAATGGAACCCATCTGTGCAAACTGTACCAGATGGTTCGGTCTGGCATCTACGTTGGCGCCGCAGTCGATCAGAAGGGAAACTCCTTTGGCTGTCGGGATCAGCGGGGCAAGAGGCGGTCTCTGGATGCCTTTGATCCTGCCTACAATCACCTGTCCGCCTACCAGAACTGCTCCGGTGCTTCCGGATGATACGAAGGCATCTGCCTCCTGTTTTTTTACAAGATTTAAACCTACTACAATGGAGGAATCTTTCTTTTTCTGGATTGCCATTACCGGAGGCTCTGCGGTCTCAATCACCTGGGAAGCGTGTACCACACGGATTCTGTCTTTCGGGTAATCCTGGTATTTCTGAAGTTCTGCCTTTATCACATCTTCCTGTCCTGTGAGGATAACCTGAATGTTATGTTTCTCTTTTACGGCTTCTACGGCTGCCTTCACCGGCTCTACCGGGGCATTGTCACCGCCCATTGCGTCTACAACGACTTTTACCATTTCTGACATATGTTGTCCTTTCTCTGTCCGAAAACCTTTTCGGAATGCATATGATACACTGTAGTGAAAATCCTCAGACCCAGCGGTACAAGGATTTTCACTGCAGAGTACCAAAACAAATGTACCGTTACTTATGATACTAAAATTCTGCCCGGGAAGTCAATACGTTTCGCGCAAACCCTGAAAATAAAACAGTTGAAAACAGAGAGCTTATAGCGGCATTCCCCGAAATGCTATAAGCTCTCTGCTGATATATCTTATTCTTTCTGCGCCTCGATCTGTTCCGCAAGGTCGTTTAAATACACCCAACGATCCATTTTTTCATCCAGCTTCTGCTGGGTTTCCTGCTGTTCTTCGGAAAGTTCCCGGAGTTTTCCGGCGTTGGTGGCATTGACTGCCATTTCTTTGTCGATCTGTTCCAGACGTTCCTCCAGTGCCGCAATGTCATCATCGATGGTTTCAAATTCTTTCTGTTCTTTATAGGTAAATTTCAGCTTCTGTTTCCGGTTCTGTTTCCAGGTATCTGCTGAGGATTTCTTTTTTTCCGGTTCCGGCATCTCGTCCTGGCTGCTGCCTGCCATATCCGAACGTGTTTCCAGTGTCTGGCCTTTTCTGGCTTTCGCTTCCAGATAATCGGTGTATCCCCCTTCATACTGTACCAGCTGTCCATCCCCCTCAAATGCCATAATGCGGTTTACCACATTGTCAAGGAAATAACGGTCATGAGATACGGTAATCACAATACCGGAAAAAGAATCCAGATAATCTTCCAGGATAGTCATAGTAGGGATATCCAGATCATTTCCTGGCTCATCCAGGAGCAGGACGTTCGGTGCCTCCATCAGGACTTTCAGAAGGTACAGTCTTCTCTTCTCTCCTCCGGAAAGTTTTTCTACAGGTGTGTACTGCATGGCCGGGTCAAAAAGAAATCTCTCCAGCATCTGGGAAGCGGTGATTCTTCCTTCTTTCGTCGGAACATATTCTGCCACTTCACGGATATAATCGATCACTCGCTGTCTTCCATCCATATCCGGAACGTTCTGGGCGAGATATCCGATGCGGATGGTTTCGCCGATCTGAATTTCTCCGGAATCCGGAGCAACCAGTCCTTCTACCATCTTAAGGAGGGTGGATTTTCCACAGCCGTTGGGGCCGATGATTCCAAGGCGCTGATCTCTTAGAACAATATAATCAAAATCATTGATCAGAAGGCGGCCTTCTATGGCTTTACTCACGTGATGGAACTCTACGGTCTTTTTGCCCATACGGGTTTCCACGGAGTCCATCTCTACATTCTGATCTTTTACCGGAGTTTTTCCTGCTTTCAGTGCTTCCAGACGGTCAAGCCTTGCCCTCTGCTTGGTACTTCTGGCCCGGCAGCCTCTTGCCGCCCATTCCAGTTCCATCCGAAGGACACTGCGGCGTTTACGGTCGCTGGCAAGCTCCATCTCTTCTCTCTGGGCTTTCAATTCCAGAAACCTGGAGTAATCTCCTGCATAGGAATATAATTTTCCGTGGCTGATCTCCAGGATACGGTTGGCCACACGGTCCAGGAAGTATCGGTCATGGGTAACCATGATCACAGTTCCACGAAAATTCCGAAGAAAGTCTTCCAGCCAGGTAACCATCTCCCCGTCCAGGTGGTTGGTAGGCTCATCCAGGATCAGGATGTCTGCCGGATTTAAAAGCATTCTGGCCAGTGCCACTCTCTTTTTTTCACCGCCGGAAAGATTATCCATATTGCTGTTCTGGTCTGTAATTCCAAGCGTGTTCAGCATACGGCGTGCCTCGCTCTCCGTACTCCAGTCTTTCTGCCATTTGCCCTCTGCCACATAGTCCAGAATGGTCATATGCTGTGGAAATTCCGGAGTCTGGGGAAGCCAGCTGATACGAATTCCGTTCTGGGTGATCACCTGGCCTTCATCCGGTTCTTCTTCTCCTGCAATGACCCGGAGTAGGGTGGTTTTTCCTGTTCCGTTGACACCGATGATTCCGATCTTTTCTCCCTGATCAATGCCGCAGGAAATATCGTCAAAAATTACCTTGTCTCCAAAAATCTTGTGGATATGTTCTATATTAAGAATGTTCATGTGTGTTTCTCCATTTTCTTTTTTCGTAAGTTCCTGCAGATAAAGATATCCGCATTGGCTTTTTCACTCTACAACGAATAATAACGAATTTCCTGCTTTCCGTCAAGAAGCATGTATTTTGGGAACGGGGAAAACGGCTGCGTTTCATGCTCTGAAATACAGCCGTTGTTGTAAGGGTTTTTTTAAGGGTTTTGTCTGGATTTTTGTTGACAGTTTCTCATGTCGCCAGGTTTCTTTTTTACTTTCCGTATATCTACCGCCTTTCTTTTTGGATGACATCATTGTAAAAAATTTCCCGGCAAATGACAACCAACCTGTGACGAAATGACGTTTTCCATGATATCTTGCACTCTTTTTCCAGAATTTACTAATGATTTTGAGAGAATATGAGATCTTACGACATTTCTCTACAAAATCTCCCCCGTAAAACTTATGTAAAATCGTAAACTGCCTCTGGACATTCCGAAAAGTTATGCTATACTACCTTTACACTTATTTCTCCGGAGGTTACAGATTTTGAATATTGCTATTATTGATGACATTGCATCGGACGCAGAACAGCTGAAACGCATTATTACTTCTTATTTTGAAAACAGACAGATTCCCACGGAAATCCGGTACTTTTCCAGTGCGGAGGCTTTCTTTGACGATTACCGGCCCGGAAATTTCCAGATCCTGTTTCTGGATATCTATATGGATGGCATTACCGGCATGGAAGCAGCCAGAAGAATCCGAAATCAGTCTGATGACTGCATTCTTGTTTTTGTGACTACCAGCAGTGAATTTGCGGTGGAAAGCTACGACGTAAATGCCGCCTACTATCTTCTGAAACCTTTTCAGCCGGAAAAACTGTGTCAGATTCTGGATTCTTTTCGTCTGAAAGAGGCTCTTCATGCACGATATATCGAAATTATTTCTGACCGTGTTCCTGTGCGTGTGCCGCTGCACAGCATTCTGTATGCAGATACATTCCGCAATGCCGTCTGCCTGCATACAGATGCCGGCCCGCTGCGTTCTTACCTTACATTCCATAAATTTGAGGATCAGATCCGTGACTGCCACAATTTTCTCTCCTGTTACCGTGGATGTATGGTAAATATGGACCGCATCCAGGAAGCCACCGACGACGGATTCCTTCTGGATAACGGAGAAACTGTCCAGATCCGGAAACGTGGTTCTGCCGCTATCCGAAAAGCTTATCTTCAGTATCTTTTTTCGTCAGGCGAAGGAAAATCTCTGCCTTAAAAATCCCATTATGGTCCTGAAAGTCTGCAAGACCACCATAACGTGCCGCAATCTCCGAGATGGATGTGGTTCCGATTCCCTGTCCGGAATGTTTTCCGGAGAAAATTCCGTCCCTGCCTCTTCGAAGAGAACCTGTACAACTATTTTCTTCTTCGATCAGCAGTTTATTATTTCTGGCCCGGATCTGTACCCGGATAAATCTCGGGCTGCCATCCGGGCACCTTTCAGCTGCCTCAACTGCGTTTTCCAGCAGATTTCCAAAAAGCCGGCAGAAGTCGGTATCTTCGATTCCTGTATTCTCCGGTGCCTCCACCTGGCACTGAAAAGAGATTCTTTTTTCCCGGCAGATCTCCTCATAATAATGAAGAATTGCATCGGTTACCTGATTTTTACAGTAGGTCTGATATGTAAGCCTCTCCTGAAACTCCCTTGTATACCGGCAAAGATACGTCTGCATTTCCTCATACTGTTTCTGTTCCAGAAGTGCAGCCAGCACCCGGAGATGTTGCCGCATATCATGACGGACACGGCTGGTTTCATCCATCTGCGCTTTCAGTTTTTCGTAATGTTTTTTCTGAGCAAGCAGACGCAGTTCTGTCTGTTTGCTGTATATCTCATAGGTGAGACGGATTTTGTACGCTTCTGAAAGATCTCTCCACAGCACGCAGGCAAACGCAATGGCCAGTACCATCCCTCCGGTCTCCGGAAACCGGCCTCCGATGATAGGTTCGTAAAGAGGCCAGATCCGATCTGCTACAAGGGAACAGGCGTAAACCGTTGTTCCCACCAGAACAATTTTCCCATATCCGCAGTCAGTTTCCCCGAAAGTATTTACCAACATATAAAACGCCGCAACCCATTTGACAGCTTCGCTGATCCAGGATGCTTCATAGAAAATTCCTGCTGAGGGAAGAATATCCGCAAAAATTTCCAGAAGAAAAGCTACCACAATCCAGACCTCAATCATAAGAGACAGATATGTCCTGGTGCGAATATGTACTGTAAGCACTCCAAACATGACGCAAATACAAAATGCCATGGCAAATCCGCTCCCAAGTACCCGCAATCCTCTCTGCATATTGATCTGAACCGGGGACCCGAACACCGGAATATACTGAATTCCGGATTTGACATGGTTTTTGTCTGCCACTGCTATAACAATTTCCGCCATTTCAGATCCCTGAAATGTAAAAACACGGTTCATAATCTGCTCTTTATAAGTTTTTTCATCCGGATCTCCCACTTCTCCTGCCAGTTCTCCGTTGATATAAATCCGGTATGCGGAAAGGACCTCCGTAAGAGAAAGGGCCCATGTCTGTTCTTTTTTCGGCAGAATCAGAATCATCCGATAGGTTCCGCAGCCATAGGGAGAGGCATTTTTGTCACCCAGTTCCATTCCTCCGTATTCTCCAATGGAAATATATCGGCTGTAATATCCGGTGTTTTCTTTCAACATATCTGGAGTAAGAAGTTTCCCCGGAAAATACTGCCATTCTCTGGCCAGATAATGCAGTTTCCCCGCTGCTTTTTCCTCATCCAGACAGAGAATTCCCTGAATGGGCTGCTCTCCTCTGGCCGTATATTCATTGTTCATGCGGTACATCAGAAAAAATGCCGCCATGGATAAAATCACTGTAATTCCGAAAATAAGAGTCCACAGCTTATTTTTCTTCTCTATGGCTGCCACCCCGCTTTCCGGATCGGTTTCGGATTCCCACCGTCAGGGCTGTGATTGCTGCCATTACCGTTTTTATGGCGTACCTCATGCAGATCCCCATAACAATCACTCCAAGTATTGATAAAATCCCATATCTTATTGTTTTTCGCAGATTGTGCATGTGATTCATCCCCTTTTGTGCTGTTTTAAATATCCATCTATATGCGTCCAGAATACCGCTTTTTCTCTTTTCAGGCAATGAAATCAATTCGTAATAAATCGACATTTTTCGAGAAAAACAAAGGTGCCAATCACTGCTATCACGCAGAATCAGCACCCTTTTTATATGGTTATTTCTTTTTTTGTATACCGGGAAAACGCCGGAAATAGTAAATGACAAACAGCACCGCAGTAATTACCCAGGACACCGGATAGCTGAGCATAATGCTGTTAATTCCGGGATGGGATTTTACAAAGGCAAACAGCCAGATAATCCGGATCATGCAGACGCCTCCGCATGTCAGAATCATGGGGATCAGAACTCTTCCGGCACCACGCAGGGCGCCGGATAAAATTCCAATCACAACATAAAGAGCATAGGACGGAATCAGGAACCGGATCATATGGACTCCGATTTCCACCACCGTCTGATCTGTGGTAAATAGGCGGTAAATTGATCCCGCAAACAGAACAATTGCACCACTTACAATAAATGCGGTAATATATGCCATTGCCATACAGACACGGACGCTTTTTCGCATGCGGTGGTATTTTCCGGCACCGTAGTTCTGTCCCACAAAGGTGGTAATTGAGATAGCAAAGGCATTGCAGACCATCCAGAATACCGCGTCAATTTTTCCCAGAGTTCCCCAGGCTGCCACAGTATCCGTGCCCAGCTCATTGACAAAGATCTGAATGGTAAGATTGGCGATATTATACATTACAGATTCCAGTCCTGCCGGAAGTCCGATCCTTAAAACTGCTCCAAGAGACCGGAGATCAAAACGGATCTCATGGAATTCCAGACGGTAAATATCTTCTGCCCGCATCAAAAACCAGGTTACAAGAATGGCACTGACTGCCTGACAGCTGACTGTTGCAAGTGCAACGCCAAGAACTCCCATATGGAAGATTACAACAAACACAACATCCAGAAGAATATTCAAAAGGCAGGTGATGATCAGCACATAAAGGGGTCTTTTGGAGTCTCCTACTGCTCTTAAGATACTGGATACCATGTTGTAAACCAGATTAAAAAAAGTTCCCGCAAAATAGATATGCAGGTACAGTACAGAATCCGAAATTACTTCTGCCGGTGTTTTCATCAGGTAAAGAATCGGCTCTGCCAAAATAAATCCTGCTGTTCCCACAATTATGCTGGCTGCCAGACAGAAAATCATGGATGTGTGAAGCGCTTTTTTGAGATTTTTGTGGTCTTTTGCGCCGTAGAACTGAGAGATTACCACAGCCGCACCAGAACATAGGCCCACAAAAAATCCTACAATCAGATTCACAATCATGCTGGACGAACCACCGACTGCAGCCAGCGCTTCTTTTCCCACAAAACGGCCTACCACAACCGTATCGGCGGTATTATAAATCTGCTGGAACAGAGTTCCAAACAAGATCGGAAAAAAGAAAAACAGAAGCTGTTTCCAGATCACGCCCTCTGTGATCTGGTTTACGGCGGTATTTTTCTGATTTTTGTTCTCTTTCATATTTTTATTTCCCCTCAGAGTATAAAAAAAGCCGGTATACTTATCTCAGCATACCAGACTCTTTTCTGCATCATATATTGACTGTCTAATTAAAATTAGTCCTCAACTTTGATGATTTCCTTCTTATTGTAGCTTCCGCAAGCTTTGCAAACTCTGTGTGGCATCATAAGTGCTCCACATTTGCTACATTTAACAAGGTTCATAGCGCTCATTTTCCAGTTCGCTCTTCTCTTGTCACGTCTAGCTTTGGAAGATTTGTTCTTAGGACAAATGGACATAGGTTACACCTCCTTAAATTTACTGAATATATCACTGATAGCTGCCATGCGGGGATCCTTAGGCTCCTCCTTGCATCCGCAGGGACCTTCGTTCAGGTTCTTCCCGCAGCGGCTGCAGATACCTTTACAGTCTTCTTTACATAAGACCTTCAAAGGCCAGCATATCAATACCTCAAGATAGACCAACCGGTCCACATCCAGGTTCATACCTGTGAGATAGCTGCTTTCATCCAGATCATTGACACGTTCTTCGTCAGAAAGCTTCATGTCGAGCTTCTTCTTAAATTCCAGAGGTATCTCTACGGCTACTGTCTCGAGACAGCGGTCACAGGGGATTCCCACTGTAATCTTACCGGTTCCTGTAAGTTCAAGAACCTTGTCACCAGTATTGGTGATTGTAAGCTCTACCGGTTCTTTCGCAAGTACCGGAAAACTTCCCATCTGAAAATCAATCTTCTCCAGTTCAGGAACAACTGACTCCTGGATCGTCTTGCCATCACAGGAAGAAATGTCTAATAAATGAATCTGCATAAGTCTCTCCTATCCACACTCAATCCATTATACATATGGTCTTGTGATTTGTCAACGTTATTTTCGGGAAAATATTACATTTTTTTAATTTTTTGTTACTGTTGGCTTAATCGGAAATTCAGGGGCAAATTTCGGGGGTGGACTGTTACCTGTCCGCCCCCGAATGTATACTGCTGGTTCGCAATAATATTCTGCCTGATTTCCGGCTATGCCCGAACGGTTTTATACCATCTGTGTCAGTACTGAAGCGGCTGATTATACCAGTGCTACAGTCTCACGGCAGATTGCAAGCTCCTCGTTTGTCGGGATAACTGCAACTTTAACTTTGGAATCTGGTGTGGAGATTACGATCTCCTCGCCACGATGTCCGTTTGCGTCTTTGTCAAGTGTTACGCCAAGGTATCCAAGATAGCTTACAACTTTCTCACGTACCGGGATTGCGTTCTCACCGATACCTGCTGTGAAGACGATTGCGTCAACACCGTTCATTGCTGCAACATATCCGCCTACGAATTTAGCGATGCCGTAGCAGAGAACGTCGATTGCGTTTGCTGCATCTTCGTTTCCACCCTCAGCTGCCTCGTTAAGGTCACGGAAGTCGCTGGAAAGTCCGCCGGAAAGTCCAAGAAGACCGGATTTCTTGTTGAGTACGTTCATAACGCCCTCGATGTCAAGGTTCTCTTTCTTAGCGATGAACTCCATGATAGCCGGGTCGATGTTACCGGAACGTGTTCCCATAACAACACCTTCCAGTGGTGTAAGACCCATTGTGGTGTCTACACATTTTCCGTTTACAACAGCGCTGATGGAAGATCCGTTTCCAAGGTGGCAAACGATAACTTTGGAGTTGTCTTTGTCAAGGCCAAGGAACTCAACAGCTCTCTTGGATACGAAGCTGTGGGATGTTCCATGGAAACCGTATCTTCTTACTTTATATTTCTTGTAGAATTCAAGCGGAAGTCCATAGAGATATGCTTTTGCAGGCATTGTCTGATGGAAAGCGGTATCAAATACACCTACCTGCGGTACACCTGGCATAAGCTCTGCACATACACGGATACCGATCAGGTTTGCCGGGTTGTGAAGCGGTGCAAGGTCGTTGCACTCTTCTACTGCTTTGATCATCTCATCTGTGATCACTGCGGAAGAAGCGAATTTCTCGCCGCCGTGTACGACACGGTGTCCGATTGCGTTAACCTCTTTCAGGCTTCCGATTGCGCCTGTCTTGTCATTGGTAAGTGCATCCAGTACCATCTGGATTGCCTCTTTATGTGTTGGCATAGCTGCCTCTGTGATCTCTTTGTCACATCCGGCTTTCTGATATACCAGTCTTCCGTCGATACCGATTCTCTCGCAGAGACCTTTTGCAAGGACATTCTCTGTCTCGGAATCGATTAACTGATATTTTAATGAAGAACTTCCACAGTTGATAACCAATACGTTCATGATTTTACTCTCCTGATTATTTATAATTATTTATCCTCTGCCTGGCACTGTACTGCTGTGATTGCTACAACACCTACGATATCGTCTGCAGAGCATCCACGGGACAGGTCATTTACAGGTTTCGCGATACCCTGTGTAACAGGTCCGTATGCTTCAGCTTTACCAAGACGCTGAGCAAGTTTGTATCCGATGTTACCTGCATCAAGGTCTGGGAATACCAGTACGTTCGCTTTACCAGCTACTTCGCTTCCTGGTGCTTTGGATGCGCCTACGCTTGGAACGATAGCTGCATCAAGCTGGAACTCTCCGTCAAGTTTAAGCTCCGGATGCTCCTCTTTTGCGATTCTGGTAGCCTCTACGACTTTATCTACGTCAGGATGTTTTGCACTTCCCTTGGTGGAGTGGGAAAGCATAGCTACGATTGGCTCCTCCTGAACAAGAAGTTTGAAGGACTCAGCGGAAGATGCTGCGATTGCGGAAAGTTCATCCGGTGTCGGGTTCTGGTTCAGACCAGAATCAGCAAATACGAATGCACCGTTTGCGCCATACTCGCAATCCGGAACTACGATCAGGAAGAATGCGGATACAAGCTTGGTTCCCGGTTTTGTCTTCAGGATCTGAAGGCATGGACGAAGTGTATCTGCTGTAGAGTGGCATGCACCGGATACCATACCGTCTGCATCACCCATCTTAACCATCATTACGCCATAGTATGGGTACTGAGTATGAAGGATCTCTTTCGCTTTCTCAGGTGTCATTCCTTTTTTTGCTCTCAGTTCTACGAATTTATCAATGTATGCCTGAGTTCTGTCGGATGTCTCCGGATCTACGATCTGTGCGCCGGAAATATCAAAGCCGCCCTCTGCAGCTTTCTTGTTGATCTCTTCCTCATTACCGATGAGGATGATCTTGGCAACTCCCTCTTTCAGAATCTTGTCAGTTGCCTCAAGAGTTCTCATATCCTCTGTCTCTGGCAGTACAATTGTTTTTACGCTTTCTTTTGCTCTTTTTTTAAGCAGTTCAACAAATCCCATGATTAAATGGCTCCTTTCTTGATGTAACAAAAACGCTAGTGTCTGTTCGGGCACTACACTGTGTTTATTATACCCCCTTACACTTTGTATTTCAAGCTTTTCATTGTCAGAAAATGGATGTATGGCGTATTTTTTGAGATGCAATTTACGGGCCTGAATGCAAAGCAGATTATGTATGGCTTAACTTTTTGTGATGCTTATGTTAGAATAGTTTCATTATGGAAAAACGCAGTGCCGGGCAGGTATATACGGTCCATATCCTGGTAATGCTTTGCGTAGAATTTAACTTTTTGGAAATGGCAGGTTTTTTATATGAAAGTTGTTGGAATTATTGCAGAATACAATCCATTTCACAGGGGGCATGAATATCAGATCCGTTATGCCAGGGAATCTCTTGGTGCTGATTATGTAATCGTCGCCATGAGCGGAGATTTTGTACAGAGAGGAGCTCCTGCTCTCATGCCAAAACATCTCCGGGCGGAGATGGCTCTTCTTGGAGGTGCCGATCTCGTCCTGGAACTTCCCGTCCAGGTTTCCACTGCCAGTGCGGAGGGCTTTGCCGCAGGCGGTGTAAGCCTTCTGGACGGACTTGGGATTGTGGATGAACTTTGTTTTGGCAGTGAATGCGGCGATACGGAGATCCTTATGGAAACAGCCCGCATTCTTGTGGCGGAGCCTCCTGCATACAGAGATTTTCTCCAGAAAAACCTCCGTGCCGGAATGAGTTTTCCCCTGGCAAGAAGCCATGCGCTGACAAGTTATGTTGCAAAATCTGCCATCTCTGATGTGTCTTCCGGTGACGGACATTTTATTTTTTCAGAGCAGATGGATTCCATCCTTTCTTCTCCCAACAATATTCTTGGCATTGAGTACTGCAAAGCCCTGCTGCACCAACACAGCTCCATCCGTCCCCATGCACTTCTTCGAAAGGGAAGCGGATATCACGATGCGGATCTCTCGGATGTTTCCGGAGATTTTTTCCCATCTGCTTCCGGTATCCGGGAACTTCTTTCCGCTGAAAAGGGTGCCATGGATTTTTCCCGTTTTATTCCGGCTGCGGCATTTCCAGTTTTTTCCTCCGCACTGGAAAAGAAATGCTGGCTTCTGGAAACAGTTCTGGATCTTCCTCTTCATTATAAGCTTTTTCTGGAAACGGAAGAAACCTTACGTCAGTATCCGGATCTTTCTGACGCTCTGATCCGCCGGATCTTAAAATACCGGAACCAGTACGAAAGTTTTTCCCAGTTTGCGGATCTTCTGAAAACCAGAGATATCACACGGTCTGCCATCTGCCGCGGTCTTGTCCGGATCTTTCTGGATCTGAAAGAAAAAGCACCCGGACATATTCCCTATGCCCGGGTACTCGGTTTCCAAAAAGACAGTGCACCGCTTCTTGGTCGGATCAAGAAAAGCGCTTCCATCCCTATGCTTACCAAAGCTGCAGATGCCTCTTCCATCCTTGATAAAGACGGATTGGGGATTTTTAATCAAACCTGCGAAGCTTCGAATCTTTATGAAATACTTCTCTGCCGGAAAACAGGTCAGCCTTTTGTTCATGAATTCCAGAAACCACCGCGGATTATTTTGTAACCGTAACGGTAATCTCACTTTTCCCAATGGCTTCCACTGCTTCCCAGATCTTCTCCGGTGGAAGTACCAGGGCGAAACGTACGTATCCTTCTCCGTGTGGTCCGAAACTTGCTCCCGGAGTTACGATAACGCCTGCTTTTTCCATCAGCTCCATGCAGAAAGCCATACTGTCCGTGCGGCCGCCGGGGAGCTTTGCCCAGACGAACATGGTACCTTTTCCATTTGGAAGTTCCCAGCCAATGTCACGAAGTCCCTGGCAGAGTGCATCTCTTCTCTCCTGGTACATCTGGCACTGTTCTTTTACGCTGTCCAGTGGTCCCTCAAGTGCTGCAACAGCTGCTTTCTGAAGTGGCAGGAACATGCCAAAATCGATCTGGCTTCTCAGCTTGCGAAGTGCTGCGATCACGTCAGGCCGGCCTACCAGGAAGCTGAGCCTTGCTCCGGTAACATTGAAGGATTTAGAAAGACTGAAGAACTCTACGCCGATCTCTTTTGCTCCTGGTGTTGCAAGGAAGCTTCCGCCAAATGCTCCGTCAAAGATAATATCGCTGTATGCATTATCATGAATAATGAGAATATCATATTTTTTCGCGAATTCCACGATTTCTTCGTAAAGTCCTGGTGTGGCTATACTTCCTACCGGATTGGACGGAAGGGATACTACCATGTATTTAGCCTTCTTCGCCACTTCTTCCGGGATTCCCTTTACATAGGGGAGAAAGTCATGTTCCGCAACCAGTGGATAGTAGTAAGGAACCGCTCCGGCCATCAGGCTTCCTGCTGCAAATACCGGATAGCACGGGTCCGGAAGAAGGACGGTATCTCCCTCGTCACAGAGAGCCATGCCAAGATGTCCCATTCCTTCCTGGCTTCCATAAACGGTCATTACCATATCCGGTGTCAGTTCCACGTCAAAACGTTTTTTATAATAAGTACAGACTGCTTCCAGAAGCTCCGGCAGATCCCGGAGGCTGTACTTCCAGTTGTTGTCATCCATGGCCGCTTCCGCTACGGCTTTTTTGATGTATTCCGGAGTTTTAAAATCCGGGGTTCCCACACTCATGTTATAGATCTTCATGCCCTGAGCTTCCAGCTCCATGCGCCGGTTGTTCAGAGCTGCAAAAATTTCATCTCCAAATCGGTCCAGTCTTTTTGAAAACTGCATATCATTCGTCCCTCTTCCATAATAAATTACAAGTGTCCGTGTCTATGGACATTCGCATTCTGCTCTGCGACATGCTCAAAAGCAAAATCACAAAGCGATTTCATTCATTTTACCACGGTAACGTGATATACTCAAGAATTTTCCACAAAAAAAGAACCACCACCTGATTCAAACAGTGATGGTCCTTCTACTTATCATTTATCATTCCGACAAAAGAATACGGTCATTATCCAGGGCCTTTCCGGCTCCTGTCTTAAATTTCTCGAGAAGGCCGTCCACGGTCATGTTCTTCTTTTCTTCGCCTCCGATATCCAGCACGATATTACCGGAATCCATCATCAAAATACGGTTTCCAAGATCAATTGCAGACTGCATATTGTGCGTGATCATCAGACAGGTCAGCTGATGTTCTTCCACGATCCGTTTTGTGAGATTCAGAACTTTCTCAGCAGTTCCCGGGTCAAGCGCTGCGGTATGCTCGTCCAGAAGAAGTAATTTCGGCGGATTCATCGTTGCCATCAGAAGTGTCAAGGCCTGTCTCTGTCCGCCGGAAAGAAGTCCTACCGGATGACTCATCCGCTCTTCCAGGCCAATGTCCAGTTTCTTCAGTTCTTCACGGAAACGTTCTTTTTCCTGTCGGGTTGTATGAGAAAGCCATCCGCCTTTGCCAGCTGCAAGTGCAAGATTCTCTTCGATTGTCATGCCCGGCGCAGTTCCACGCATCGGATCCTGATAAAGACGGCCGATTTCTTTTGCACGTGCATGCTGTGGCATAAATGTAATGTCTCTGCCGTCCAGCTCAATCGCTCCTGCATCTGTGAGGAAATCACCACAAATTGCGTTGAAAAGTGTTGATTTTCCCGCACCATTGGAACCGATGATCGTAGCAAAGTCGCCTTTTTTCAGTTCCAGGGAAAGATCTTCGATTGCCTTTTTTTCGTTTACGGTTCCCGGATTAAATGTTTTTGAAATATGGCTGATTTTTAACATGGATCATCTGCCTCCTTTTGTATGAGTCATTCTTCTTCGGATCTGCGGCCACTGTTTCTTAAGATATGGACCGGAAATTGCAAGAACAACGATCACAGAAGATACCAGTTTCAGCATAAACGCCGGCATATTGAAACGAAGTGCAATGGTGTACACAAGGCGGAAGATAAAGGAACCAAGCACCATTCCTACCGCCCTTACAAAAATTCCTCCATGACCAAGAAGAGTACCTCCGATCAGCAGAGATGCCAGTGCGATGGTGACCATACCCTGTCCGATGTTGATATCTACGGATTTCTGTGACTGGGACAGAAGGCATCCGGAAAGTGCGGTAAATGCATTTGCCACACAAAGGCCAATCACAGTTGTAAAGACCGGATTGATGGAGGAAGATTTTACCATATCGGAATTATTTCCGGTTGCCCGGATTGCAAGACCAAGTCTTGTTCTCAGGAAAAATACCAGAAATACGATCACAAGGATCACTGCGATGGCTGCAATGATAATATCTTCTCTGCCTTTTAAAGGTGTACCTGCAAGTGCATCCTTCATCATGGTAAATACCGTGGTTGTCCGGTTCATATTAATGAGAGAAGAGCCTCCCATGACCGCAATATTTACGGAATATAAGGCCGTATTTACAATGATACCTGCAAGCAGGCTGTCTACTCCCAGCTTTGTCTGCAGGATAGCTGTTACAAATCCCGATGTAACACCAGCTGCCATAGCTGCCACAATGGACAGAAACGGATGTCCGCTTACAGCTACTACGGCTCCTACAGCGGCTCCGAAAGTAAAGCAGCCGTCTGTAGAAAGGTCGCAGACATTCAGCATGGAATAACTAAGGAACAGGGCAAGAACTGTCAGGGAACAGATCAGTCCAAGCTTCAGGGCAGTCTCCCCGAGGGAGAGCATAGTTGCAATCGTCACAGTGATTTCCTCCAATTGGATTTATTTTGTTTCTACTTCGTCGAAGCTTTCTGCAGTTGTGATCTCATTTACCTGTGTACAGAGAGGCTCAAATGCTTTCTTTACGGTATCAAAATCAAGACCAAGTTCTTTGCAGGTTTCTGTATTAACTGTTGCAGTACCATTATCGAATGTTTCCACAGCGGTTTTGGCCGGATCTGCGTTATCCACCAGGATATCTGCGATCATATCGGCTGTTTTCTGTCCAAGGTTTGCATAATCAACGCCATATCCTACAAAGGCACCATTTAATGCAAAGGAGTCAGCACCTGTGTAGTGTGGAATTCCTGCCTCAATAAATTTCTCATAAATAGAAAGTTCTGCTGTCATGATGGTGTTATCAGTAGGTGTAAATACTGCATCCACACCATCTGCGATCAGTGCATCTGCCGCAAGCTGAACTTCATCGGTAGTGGTTCCGGTACGTTCTACATATTCGATTCCCTGCTCATCCAGGTAATCTTTTGCTTCCTGGATTGCTGTTGTGGAGGAATCCTGTCCTACATCATAAAGAAGACCGATTTTCTTTACATCCGGGTTCTGCGCCTGGATCAGTTTCATGATAGAAGAAGTATCCAGGTAATCACTGGTTCCTGTGATATTTGCACCAGGTGCATCCAGAGAATCTACAAGGCCGGAGCCAACCGGATCCGATACTGCTGAGAAAACAACCGGTGTATCACTTCCCTCTGTAGCAGACTGCATACGCATTGCCACCGGTGTAGCCACACCTACCATCAGGTCAACATTATCTGCCTGGAAATCGGAGATGATCTGTTCCATAACGCTGGCATCTGCATTGCAGTTATCATAAGATACATCAAATGTGATGCCTTTTTCTTTGCCGATCTCTTCCAGACGGGACTGGATATTATCTACGATCTGGTTCAGGGAAGCATCATCTACATAATTGCAGATGCCTACTTTAAAATCCTCTGCCATAACCGGGCTGGCCACCATCATACTTGTTGCTGCTACTGCTGCTGCGATTACTAACATTCTTTTTTTCATAATTTTGTTCTCCCTTCTTATTTCCGCTTATGATTACTTTTTGTACACCCTGCGGCCTGCTTTTCCGGAACAACTTTTTATGCAACAGAATCTCTTTTTTCCTGTAACACAAAAACCGTCTCAAGCTTATATTATGCTTGAGACGGTAATAAAAGTTCTTTATTATCGCGGTACCACTCAAATTGACGAATTGTCCACTTTCCGGTGTACTAACATACACTCCTCATTGATAACGGGTTCGGTTCCCGTCGGCGCCTACTGTACAGATAAATAGTTCGGGCCGCCCTCGAAAGTCCATTCAACATCTGGTCCCCTGCGGATTTCCACCATCACCGCTCTCTGTGAAGCTTCCTGAAATGTTTACTTCTCTTTCTCACTGGTTTGTTTTTTAAGTTGTGTTTACTTTAGCACATCAACGTGAGTCTGTCAACCCCGAAATGAAATTAATTTCAGAATTAATTTTTAAAACTGTGAATCGGTGCCGGAATTCTTCCGCCTCTCTGTACAAATGCATCGCAGGAGAAGGAATTTACAGGCATGATCGGAGCATAACCAAGAAGGCCTCCGAATTCAACAGTCTCGCCTACACCTTTGCCGATTACCGGAATCAGACGTACTGCGGTTGTCTTCTGGTTTACCATACCGATGGCAGACTCATCGGCAATGATACCTGCCAGTGTGGTAGCTTTGGTATCTCCCGGAACTGCGATCATATCCAGTCCAACAGAGCATACGCAGGTCATGGCTTCCAGTTTCTCCAGCGTAAGCGCTCCCTCATTTACCGCATCGATCATTCCCTGATCCTCGCTGACCGGAATAAAGGCACCGCTTAATCCGCCCACAGCTGCTGCTGCCATAACTCCGCCTTTTTTCACCTGGTCATTGAGAAGCGCAAGTGCTGCAGTTGTTCCAGGTGCACCGGCTCTCTCAAGACCGATTTCCTCCAGAATCTCTGCTACGGAATCACCGATGGCCGGTGTTGGTGCAAGGGAAAGATCCACAATACCAAACGGCACATCCAGACGTTTGGATGCCTCACGTGCAACCAGCTGTCCCACTCGTGTTACCTTAAATGCGGTACGCTTGATCATCTCGCAGAGAGTTCCGAAATCTTCTCCGCGAACCTGCTCCAGGGCTTTCTTGACAACGCCAGGGCCGCTGACACCTACATTGATGATGCAGTCAGCCTCTGTAACACCGTGGAAAGCACCTGCCATAAACGGGTTGTCATCCGGCGCGTTGCAGAATACCACAAGTTTGGCACAGCCAAGGGAATCCTGCTCTTTGGTTGCCTCTGCGGTTGCAAGGACGATCTCGCCCATCAGTTTTACGGCATCCATGTTAATACCGGTCTTGGTGGAACCAACGTTTACAGAACTGCAGACACGCTCTGTCTCTGCCATTGCCTGCGGGATGGAGCGGATGAGAAGTTCCTCTGCCGGAGTCATTCCCTTGCTTACCAGTGCGGAATATCCGCCGATAAAGTTCACTCCAACTTCCTTGGCACATTTATCCAGTGTTCTTGCGATGGTCACAAAATCTTCCGGTTTCTTACATGCGGCTCCACCAACCAGAGCGATCGGTGTTACGGAAATTCGTTTATTTACAACCGGGATTCCGTACTCGGTTGCAATCTCATCACCGGTAGCTACCAGGTTTCTGGCTTTTGTGGTGATCTTCTCATATATTTTCTGATTCAGTGCATCCAGGTCAGGATCGATACAGTCTAAAAGGCTGATACCCATGGTAATGGTACGCACATCCAGATTCTCCTGTTCGATCATTTTATTTGTCTCGTTTACTTCAAAAATATTGATCATTTTATTTTCTCCCTGATGATTGGTATAATGCGGATAAAAGCATCCGCTTCGCTACTTGCTCATAATCAAACAACAGTATATCCGTTATTTAATTATACTCGATGCATCATGTTAAAAATATCTTCATGCTGGCAGTGAATCACTACGCCGATCTCTTTGCCAAGATTCTCAAGCTCTTTTGCAAGTGTGCCGCCGTCTTTTTCACATTTTGCTGTGTCTGCGATCATCATCATGTTGAAGTACCCCTGAACGATGGTCTGAGAAATATCCAGAATATTAACCTGATTCTCTGCAAGGTATGTACAAACCTTTGCGATAATTCCTACTGTGTCATTTCCTACTACTGTGATAATTGTCTTCTTCATCGTTTTTTCCTTTCTACACTGTGATTATTTCTGATATGTGATCCCTCTTCGCTACCTGGATCTTAAAATCCCTGGAACGGTACGGGTTGTCACCAAGTGTTACCTCCGAGCACACCGTCTCATAGGCAAGTTCCTCGTAGTTGTTCTCCCTGCTTAAATGGCCGAGAAAAACAGCTTTCAGATTATCATGGAGGATCCTACAAAGCAGGCGGCCTGCATTCTCATTGGAGAGATGGCCTCTGTCTCCTAAGATTCTCTGTTTCAGATAATAAGGGTATTTTCCAACCTGGAGCATGCGGATGTCGTGGTTGGCTTCCAAAAGCACCGCATCCAGATTCTCCAGATTTTTTACAATGTAATCGTTATATTTTCCAAGGTCTGTGGCAATACCCACAGAATGTTCTCCGCATTCCAGGCGGTAACCTACCGGCTGTGCCGCATCGTGAGGAATGGTAAAAGGATTTACTGTCAGGTCTTTAATCTCAAACGGCTCATCTTCCCGGATCTCGTGGATCAGCCCCTCCGGCATTTTTCCAAGGGATTTCATCCGAAGCATGGCGTCTGCAGTCCCGCCTGTGGTGTAGATGGGAATTCCGTATTTTCTGGAAATCACTCCCAGGCCCTTGATATGGTCGGAATGTTCATGGGTGATCAGGATTCCGTCCACGTCTTTCCCGGTAAGATCCAGGGAATTCAGGCCTTTTTCGATGCTCTTCCCGCTGATCCCCACATCTACCAGGACATGTGCCTCCTCAGAGCCCACATAGATACAGTTGCCACTGCTTCCGCTGGCAATACTACAAAGTCTCATTTCTCTCTATCCCTTCTCTGATCTGTCTCCGGGTATCCGAAAGATCTCCATTGTTTTCGATTACATAATCCGTATGTTCTCTGAAAACCTGGTCGGATACCTGGTTTCGGATAATGCCAAGAGATTTCTCCCTGGAATAGCCGCGGCTTTCCATCAGGCGCTGGATCCGGATCTCTTCTTCTGTATACACATACCAGACTTCATCACAGAATTCTTGATAATTTTCTTCCAGAAAAAGAGCAGCCTCCACAACGCAGATTCCTCTTCCCGCTTCCTTCTGTTCTCCAAGAAGACGGAGGATTCTCTGTTTTACAGCCGGGTGAATGATCCCGTTTAATTTCAAAAGCATATCCTTATCTGTGAATACTACATCAGAAATCCTTCTCCGGTCAATAGTTTTATCTTTTTTTATGATTTCTTTTCCAAACAATGCGATCACCGCATCGTAACATTCTTCTCCCGGTTCCATCAAAATATGGCCAAGCTGGTCTGCCTGAATCACATATGCCTGAAACTCTTCTTCCAGGATTCCAAGTACTGTACTTTTTCCGGCACCTACTCCGCCGGTTACTCCGATCACTCTCATTTATTTCGCCTCATACCAGCTGTCGCCCTGGTGCATATCCACTTCAAGTTCCACTGCAAGATCTGCGGCTCCCTTCATCTCTTCTTCCAGAATGCGGGAAACGATCTCGATTTCTTCCTTCTTTGTCTCGATCAGAAGCTCATCGTGTACCTGAAGCACCAGTCTTGAGTGCAGGCCTTCTTTTTTCATTCGTTCATAAACATGGTTCATGGCGATCTTGATAATGTCCGCCGCTGTTCCCTGGATCGGGGAATTCATAGCCACACGCTCTCCGAAAGAACGCTGCATGAAATTGCTGGATTTCAGTTCCGGCACAGGTCTTCTTCTGCCAAACATGGTCGTTACGTAACCGTGTTCTTTTCCGTCTTTTACCAGACCATCCAGAAATCCCTTGATCTTCGGGTAGGTTTCGAAATATTTTTCGATGTAGGCTGCTGCCTCTTTTCTGGTGATACTTAAATCCTGGCTCAGTCCGAAAGAACTGATTCCATACACGATTCCGAAGTTTACAGCCTTGGCATTTCGTCTCTGAAGCGGTGTCACCTCATCAAGAGGCACATGGAATACCTGGGATGCGGTAAGACGGTGAATATCCTCTGCTTCCCGGTAAGCCTGGATCAGTTTTTCATCCCCGGACATATGGGCCAGCACACGAAGCTCGATCTGGGAATAATCCGCATCTAAAAATACAAATCCTTCCTCCGGCACAAAAACCTTACGGATCAGTCTTCCCAGTTCCATACGTACCGGAATATTCTGAAGATTCGGATCTGTGCTGCTGATACGTCCGGTTGCAGTGATAGTCTGGTTGAAAGTGGAGCGAATTCGTCCATCTTCTCCGATCACATTTCCAAGTCCGTCTGCATAAGTAGATTTCAGTTTGGTCAACTGACGATACTCCAGAATATCTTTTACAATGGCATGATCCGGCGCCAGTTTATCCAGGATATCCGCTGCTGTGGAGTAACCGGTCTTGGTCTTCTTTCCGCCGGGAAGTCCCATTTTTTCAAAAAGAATCACGCCCAGCTGTTTCGGGGAATTGATATTAAATTCCTCCCCTGCTTCCTGCCAGATGGTTTTTTCCAGCTCCTGGATACGGACTTTGAGTTTTTCGCCGTAACTTTTAAGTTCTTCCCCTTTAACGGAAATTCCCCATTTTTCCATGGAATCCAGAGTAAAGACAAGAGGAAGTTCGATCTCATCATAAACCTTACGCATGCCTGTTTCGTCCAGTTTTTCAAGGAGAACCCCCCGGGCCATGCATGGCACAAACGCCTGATAGCAGGCATAGTTTCCAAGGCCTTCCATCTCTTCTTCCCAGGCTTTTTTCAGGGAAGTTTTCCCAAGAAGGTCTTCTTTTGCCGGGAGCATCATGCCGTTCAGATATTCTCTGGCGATATCGTCATGGGTATAGGCAGACTTCAGAGGATTCAGAAGATACGCCGCAACCCCTGCGTCAAAAACTTTCTCCGGATTTTCCAGAGGAACATGTTTAAGTACTGCTTTGATGTCCATGGCACAGAGCAGCGTTCTGTCCGCCAAGGTTTTCAGCTTTCCGCAAAGGTAGTCTCCGGTAAGAAGTCCTCCCACCGGAATCTGATAGATTTCTTTTTCATCCAGGACCAGTCCCACGGTATACACCTGATCCGGGTCTGCAAGAACAGAAATACCCACCTGCTCCTTCCTGGCTGCTTTCTCAAACAGGGCCTCCACACCGGAAAGATCATTACAGGTAAAAAATTCCAGTTCCATGGAGGAATCCGCTGCAGTAACCGGTTCAAAACGGTTCAGCATGTTCTTAAATTCCAGTCGCTTGCACAGTTCATAGGCTTCTGGAGTATAGGGATTCTCCACTTTCGCTTTTTCGTAGGAGAATTCCAGGGGACTGTCTGTGTTGATAGTTGCGAGTTCTTTGGAAAGCTGTGCCATATCATAATGTTCACGGAGAGATTCTTTTGCCTTATTGGGCTTTACTTCTTCCAGATGTTCATGGGCATTCTCAATGGAACCGAACTGCACGATCATCTTGGTTGCGGTTTTTTCTCCAACGCCCGGAATTCCCGGGATATTATCGGAACTGTCCCCCATCAGAGCTTTCAGTTCTATGATCTGTGGCGGCGTTACCTGATATTTCTCAATCACTTCCGCGGTATGATAATCCTCAATGGTGGTCTTCCCCCGGACAGTCTTCGGCAGCCGGATCAGTACCTTATCTGTGGCAAGCTGAAGAAGATCCCGGTCTCCGGAAAGAATAGTCACATCCATGCCCTTCGCTTCACTTCTTCTGGCAACCGTTCCAAGAAGATCATCTGCCTCATAGCCTTCCATAAACATCATGTTGATCCCCATGGCAGAAAGCATCTCCTTGATCAGAGGAACCTGTTCCCGAAGCTCCTCCGGCATAGGTTTCCGGGTGCCTTTATAAGCTTCATAGCGCTTATGTCGGAACGTCGGTGCACTCAGGTCAAAAGCAACGGTAAGGTACTCCGGTTTCTCTTCCTCCATGATCCTGAACATAATGTTCAGAAATCCATATACCGCTCCTGTATGGCGTCCTTCTGCATTGGTAAGATCCGGAAGTCCATAAAACGCCCGGTTCAGAATGCTGTGTCCGTCAATCAGTAATATTTTTTCACTCAAAATCAAATTCCCTCCTTCAGTTCCAGAATCACGAAAATGAGAAAGATCACCAGTGCTGCGATCAGAACGCAGAAAGCTGCTGCCGCAATTGCTCTGCGGATTTTTCTTCTGCGGATATATCTCCTGGATTTCCGGATATCCTCCTCCAGAAGTTCCTTAAAGTCCAGAACGGAATCCTCCTGTTTCTCATCCAGCTGCTGCATGGCTTTATGCACAATGAAATATGTGGCAAGCTCATCGTAGCAGGAGGAACAGTTCTCTATATGTTCCAGAAAATCCTCCAGATCATTTAACGGCAGCGTATGATTGATATACTTGTTAACCATTCCCTCTGCAATACGACAATTCATATTTTTCCCTCTCTTTGCTGCTTCGTAACGTTAATGCTATCATTATAGCGAATTAAACGGTGAATGACAAGGGCGGTTTCCTGTGGTATACTTGAAGTATCCCGGGCAGTTCCCTTACAAAGCATCTGCCCGGGTCAAAAATCCGAACAGGGAGGATCCATATTATGAAATCTATCGCAATTGTTACAGACAGTAACTGCGGCATGTCACCTGCCCAGGCAAACGAACTTGGCATCTACATGCTTCCAATGCCATTTTTTATAGATGATAAAGAATATCTGGAAGACATTGACATGAACCAGGCACAGTTCTTCCAGCACCTCGAACAGAATCCCAGTTGCAGGGTTTCCACCTCACAGCCCACACCGGAATCGGTCACTACCCTCTGGGACAAACTTCTCAAAGACTATGACGAGATCGTACATATTCCCATGTCCAGCGGCCTTTCCAGTTCCATGCAGACTGCCCACATGCTTGCAGAAGATTACGACGGCCATGTACGTGTGGTAAACAACCAGAGAATCTCCGGAACTTTACGCTACTCTGCCATCGAAGCCATCCAGCAGGCCAAAAACGGCCTCTCCGCCGATGAGATCGGAACCTGGCTGGAAGAAACCCGTTTCGACTCCAGCATCTACATCACCGTGGCAACCCTGAAATACCTGAAACAGGGTGGACGCATCACCCCTGCAGCTGCAGCCATCGGAACCATGCTTCGCCTGAAACCGGTTCTGCAGATTCAGGGCGAAAAACTGGACGCCTTCTCCAAAGCCCGCACCATGACCCAGGCCAAAAACACCATGACCAAAGCCATCAAAGATGATATTGCAAACCGCTTCGGAGAAAAGATCAACCTGGATGTCATCCACTCCCACAATCTGGAAGCAGCTGAGGAATTCCGAAAAGAAGTCCTCACCAGCTTCCCGGGCATCGGTGAAGTCAATATCTTTCCACTGTCATTAAGCGTCTCCTGCCACATCGGCCCGGGAAGCCTGGCTCTCACCTGTTCTAAGGTACATCCGGAAATCTGGTAAACAATCTGAACAATTTATATTTTTACAACAAAAGCGGAGCCCCAGGGCCCCGCTTTCTTCTTACTGCCTTGTTTCATTTTCCTGAATTTCTTCAATCTCATCCGGTTTTTCATTCAGAATCTTCATAAACTCCTCACCAGTAATTGTCTCATGCTCATACAGATACTTGGCAATCTCATGAAGCTTTCCGATATTATCCGTCAGGATCTTCGTAGCCTTCTCATGCTCCCGTCTCACAAGCTCCACAACCTTCTTATCCAGAAGTGTCTGCGTCTCAAAAGAACAAGTCAGGCTGGCATCTCCTCCAAGATACTGGTTGCTTACATTTTCCATGGCAACCATATCAAAATCATCACTCATACCATACCTGCTGATCATCGCTCTGGCAATCTTGGTCGCCTGCTCAATATCATTGGAAGCACCAGTGGTAATGGAATGGAAAATCAGTTCTTCCGCTGCACGGCCACCTGTAAAGGTAGCGATCTTATTCTCCAGTTCCTCCTTGGACATCAGGAAATGTTCCTGCTCATCTACCTGCATAGTATAACCCAATGCACCAGAAGTACGTGGAATGATCGTAATCTTATGAACCGGTGCCGAATCCGTCTGCTTGGCAGCAACCAGCGCATGCCCAACCTCATGATAGGAAACGATCAGTTTCTCCTTGTTGGAAAGCACACGGTTCTTCTTCTGGTATCCGGCAATAACAACCTCAATACTCTCTTCAAAATCCGCCTGTGTGGCAAATTTCCGTCCGTCACGGACTGCACGGAGAGCCGCCTCATTGACAATGTTGGCAAGTTCCGCACCGGAAGCACCAACTGCAGCCTTGGCGATCTCGTCAAAACGGACACTGTCTGCGATCTTGATCTTCTTGGCATGGACTTTCAGGATCTCCTCACGTCCCTGCAGATCCGGAAGCTCAACCGGAATTCTTCTGTCAAAACGTCCCGGTCGAAGAAGTGCCGGGTCAAGGGAATCCGGTCTGTTGGTAGCCGCCAGGATCACAACACCCTTGGAGCCGTCAAAACCGTCCATCTCCGTCAAAAGCTGGTTCAGTGTCTGCTCACGCTCATCGTTTCCGCCGCCCATTCCGGAGCCGTCACGTTTCTTACCGATGGTATCAATCTCATCGATAAATACAATACATGGTGCTTTCTCATTGGCCTGTTTAAAAAGATCACGAACCTTGGCAGCACCCATACCAACAAACATCTCCACAAATTCCGAACCGGAAATGGAGAAAAACGGAACCTCTGCCTCGCCGGCAACAGCCTTGGCAAGAAGAGTTTTACCGGTTCCAGGAGGGCCCACAAGCAGGGCACCTTTTGGCATGGAAGCACCGATCTCTTTGTATTTCGCCGGGTTATGGAGGAAATCCACAATCTCCGTCAGAAGCTCCTTGGCTTCATCCTCGCCTGCCACGTCTGTAAATTTAATTCCTGTGGAGGACTTTACATAAACCTTGGCATTACTTTTACCAAAGGACATCATGCCTCCAGGGCCACCATTGCCCATGGAACTCATCATCTTCTTGCTGAGCCAGCGTCCCAGTAGAACAAAAATGGCAATCGGAAATACATATCCCAGGATCAGGGACAAAAGCAGGGACTGCCTCTGAGGTGCAGTACCCTCAATGCTTACACCTGCATCATAAAGATGGGATACAAGATCCTGATCATCTACCGATACGGTCTTACAGTAGACATCATTCCCGTCTACTTTCATTGTGTAATAAATGTAATCAGAATCAATGGTTGCCTCATATACTTTTCCTCTGTCTACGGCTTTCAGGAAGGTGGTGTAATCGGTTTCCTTTACACTTCTCTCAGAAAGGGCAGGAAGAGCAAAAACATTCAGCAGAATAATAATTACGACCGCGATGATGTAATATACATACAACGGCCGTTTCTCTGGTTTCTTGGAATTCAGATTCATGCAGTCTCCTCCGTTATCTTATAGTATATTGCTATATCCACAGTGCTATATCAGGTGGTACAGCCTTGTAGCACACTCTACCACTTTTTTCAGTCAATTTCAAGGAGCCAGCCTCCGATTTCATAAACTTTTTAGAATTGAAAATATTTCCAAATAATCCCTTTATTCTTAAAAAATCCTTGCAAACCAACTGGTGCTGTGCTATTATAATAAACGGTTATGCCGCTGTGGCGGAATTGGCAGACGCACTTGACTCAAAATCAAGCGGAGCAATCCGTGCCGGTTCGAGTCCGGCCAGCGGCATTCGCATAAAAGACCTGACGGAGAGATCTGTCAGGTCTTTATTATATGATACAAAAAAATCACGAAAGGAACAAAAAATGGAAAAAGACAAAAGCTTTTTAGGAACCAAGCCTGTCGGAAAGCTGCTTCTGCAGCTTGCACTTCCCACAGTTGCTGCACAGCTCATCAATATGCTCTACAATATCGTCGATCGTATCTATATTGGTCATATTCCCGGAGAGGGTGCTCTTGCCCTTACCGGTGTAGGTGTCTGTATGCCGCTTATTATGGTCGTATCTGCCTTTGCTGCTCTTGTCGGAAACGGTGGTGCTCCCAGAGCCAGCATCTTTATGGGAAAAAACGAAACAGAAAAAGCAGAACAGACCCTCGGGAACTGTTTTTCCATGCAGATCATCCTCTCCCTGATCCTGACTGCCATCCTGCTTCTTGGAAACCGCAGTTTTCTCCTTGCCTTCGGCGCCAGCGCAAACACCATCGACTATGCGGTAGGCTACATGAATATCTATGCAGTAGGAACCATCTTTGTACAGCTGACCCTTGGAATGAATAATTTCATCACAGCTCAGGGCTTCGCAAAAACAGGAATGCTCTCCGTACTGATCGGTGCAGTTTCCAATATTATCCTGGATCCGGTTTTTATTTTCGGGTTCCACATGGGGGTCCGCGGTGCTGCTCTGGCAACCGTAATCTCCCAGTCATTTTCCTGTATCTGGGTTCTCTCTTTCCTTTTTGGAAAAAAAACTTTCCTGAGGCTTCGGAAAAGCACCATGAAACTGAAAGCCGATATCATTCTGCCCTGTATGGCTCTTGGCTCTTCTCTCTTTGTCATGCAGCTCAGTGAAAGCATTATCTCTGTCTGCTACAACTCCTCACTCTTAAAATACGGCGGGGATGTTGCCGTAGGAGCCATGACCATCCTCACCAGCGTCATGCAGTTTGCCATGCTTCCTCTTCAGGGACTTGGTCAGGGTGCACAGCCTATTATCAGTTACAACTACGGTGCACGTAACGAAAAGCGTGTACGTTCTACATTTAAGCTTCTTGTAAAAACAAGTGTTTCTTATTCCGTGATCCTGTGGCTGATCATTATGATCTTCCCGCAGATCTTTGCCGAAATGTTTACTTCGGACAGTACATTACTTGCTTTCACAAAGACAGCTCTCCGGATCTATATGGCAGTTGTGTTTATCTTTGGTATCCAGATTGCCTGCCAGATGACCTTTATCTCCCTTGGCAGAGCCAAGGATTCCATCATTGTGGCTATTGTCCGGAAATTTGTCCTGGTCATCCCGCTGATCTATATCCTGCCCAATATTTTCCGTGCTGATCAAACAAATGCAGTTTATATGGCTGAGCCGGTTGCAGATATCCTGGCTGTTACCTTCACTGCCATCCTGTTTTTCTTTGAGTTTAAAAAAGCCATGGCAGAAATCTCCGGCAGCAAAACGCAGTAACCCTGCATTTGACCCTGCCAGCGATCTTACAGTTCTTACCAGACGCTTAAATATAAAACAGCCTTCCTGCATCATTACCAAGATGCATGGAAGGCTATTTCTATATCTTTCTGCTATTTTATTTCAGTTCGTCTTCATCCTGAAGAAGTTTCTTAAAAACAGGGAAGCAGTCAAATGTTGCAAAATAATCTCTCGGTGTCTCGGCACGGCGGATCATCTCAAAGCTGCCGTCCTCATGAAGAAGGATCTCTGCAGATTTCAGTTTACCATTGTAGTTATAACCCATTGCAAAACCATGAGCACCTGCATCATGGATCACAAGAAGATCTCCTTTATCGATCTTCGGAAGCATACGGTCAATGGCAAATTTATCATTATTCTCACAGAGGGAACCTGTCACATCATATTTATGATCACATGGCTCATTCTCCTTACCCATAACCGTAATGTGATGATAAGCACCATACATAGCCGGACGCATCAGGTTTACTGCGCAGGCATCTACACCGATATACTCCTTGTGTGTATGTTTCTCATGGATCGCTTTTGTGACAAGGCAGCCATACGGTCCCATCATGAAACGGCCAAGCTCTGTATAGATCGCAACATCACCCATTCCCTCCGGAACAAGGACTTCTTCATAAACCTTGCGGACACCCTCACCGATCACACGGATATCGTTTGGCTCCTGATCCGGTTTATAAGGAATTCCGATACCACCGGAAAGGTTGATAAATTTAATGTGTGCACCTGTTTCTTTCTGAAGCTTCACGGCAAGCTCAAACATAACTTTTGCAAGCATCGGATAGTAGTCGTTGGTTACGGTGTTGCTGGCAAGGAATGCATGGATTCCGAATTCTTTGGCACCTTTGGATTTCAGGATACGGAATGCATCAAAGATCTGCTCGGTAGTCATTCCATATTTTGCATCTCCAGGATTATCCATGATACCGTTACTGATCTTGAATACTCCACCTGGGTTATAACGGCAGCTGATCACTTCCGGAATTCTTCCGAGAGCTCTCTCTACGCTCTCAATATGTGTGATATCATCAAGGTTGATGATTCCACCGATCTCATCTGCATATTTGAACTCTTTCTCCGGTGTATCGTTGGAAGAGAACATGATATCGCCTTTTTTGCAGCCCACTGCTTTTGCCATCATAAGCTCTGTGGCGGAGGAGCAGTCACAGCCGCAGCCATACTCCTGAAGAATATTAATCAGATACGGGTTCGGTGTTGCTTTTACCGCAAAAAACTCCTTGAATCCTTTATTCCAGGCGAAAGCCTCTTTCAGGGCTTTTGCATTCTCACGGATTCCCTTCTCATCATAAAGATGGAAGGGTGTCGGATATTTTTCGGTAATCTCGTTGAGTTTCTCAAGTGTCACAAATGGTACTTTTTTCATAATAACTGTATCTCCTGTTTTCCGACCGCTGTTCCTTAAGAACCCCCGGTCTTATTCTGCCTCGATCACGTGCATCATATTTGTCACTGCACCATGACCGTTTGTCATGTTGGTCGCAGGGTCTCCTGCTGTAAATACAACAAGGTCTCCTTTATGGATCAGATGACGGCTGCGGACAACATTCATAGCCTGAGACATGATATGGTCCGTGGTATCTCTCTGATATCCTTTCAGAGGTGTTACACCCCAGATCAGCTGAAGTTTGTGCTGGATGGTTGAGTTCGGTGTAATGGCATAGATCGGAACCTTCGGGCGGAAATTGGAAATCAGTCTGGCTGTATTTCCACTCATGGTCGGTGTCACGATGGCATTTGCCTTCAGATTCTTCGCAGTGCGGACTGTTGCAAGTGCAACTGCACTGGAGATCTTCTCTCTTCCATCCATGGAACGATGTTCAATAAATACCTTATAATCCAGATGCGGTTCTGTCATCTCTGCGATCTCCGCCATCATCTGAAGAGCATCAACCGGATATTTACCAGCTGCTGTCTCACCGGAAAGCATGATCGCATCGGTTCCATCGTAGATCGCATTGGCAACGTCCGCTACCTCCGCACGTGTCGGGCGGGGATTACGGATCATGGAATCCAGCATCTGTGTTGCTGTGATAACCGGTGTATAATGTTCATTACATTTACGGATGATCTCTTTCTGGATGTGCGGCACCTGGCTTGCAGGAATCTCCACGCCAAGATCTCCTCTGGCAACCATGATACCATCCGATGTTTCAATGATGGAATCAATGTTCTCAACACCTTCTGCATTCTCAATCTTCGCAATAATACCGATATCCTTTCCACCGTTATCATTCAGAAGTTTACGGATCTCACGGATCACCTCTGCGGAACGGACGAAAGATGCCGCAATGAAATCAAATTTCTGCTCGATACCAAAAAGGATATCGTTCTTATCCTGCTCTGTGATACCCGGAAGATTTACTTTTACATAAGGAACATTTACGCCTTTTTTCTCTCCCAGCTCACCACCGTTTAAGATATCACAGATGATATCGGTTCCTTTGATCGCCTTAACTTCCAGCTCGATCAGACCATCATCAATAAGAATCTTGTTTCCCGGTTTCACGTCTTTATAAAGTGTCTCATATGTGATGGCAACTTTTTTGTCATCACCTTCAAAATCACCAATTCCAAGTACAAACTGTTTTCCTGCTTCCAGCTTAACCTTCTGTCCGTCCTTCAAAAGTCTGGTACGGATCTCCGGTCCCTTTGTGTCAAGGAGCATGGCAATAGGCATATCAAGCTCCTCACGAAGCTCTTTGATCATGTCCACACGACCCTTCTGCTCTTCGTGATCTCCGTGAGAAAAGTTGAATCTGGCAATATCCATTCCATTCTCCATAAGAGCCTTCAGAGTTTCTCTGTTGTTGCTGGCAGGTCCAAGTGTACAGATGATCTTTGTTCTTTTCATAATTGAATATCCTCCCTCTTTTTTTACGTTTTACTGTACATGTTTGTGCGTAAATAAATGATCCTGGCAATATTCATAATTTCCCTTGCACTTTGAGCAGAAACGGAACTCCAGATTTGGATCATCCTTTTCGGTACGTCCGCAGATCGCGCATTTATGCTTGGCAATTCCATCTGATCCATAGCCCGTTCTGGTCGGAGCCATGGCCTTCTTAAACTGCTGTCTCCTGTGAATCTCCTTCGGATTGTAACGGTTCATATCCCGCGTACTGAAATAAAAGATCACAAAATTCAAAAGTGATGCTACAATCGGCACAACGCCTACCCAAAGTCCAACTCTAAGATATGATACGATATCCCACGCAATAAACAGTCCATATACAAATGCCATCCATTTCATCTTGATGGGGATCACAAACATAAGCAGCAGCTGAAGATCCGGATATGTGACTGCATAGGCAAGGAAAATGGAAAGACTGATATAATATGTGGTAAAAATGCCACCGCCAAGAGAATAGGTAATCCCATTCATCATCACATAGCCACCTGTAAATACATACAGAAGCACTGCCGCGATCACAGTAAATAAAAGTCCTGAAAAAATATACAATGTATACCGGAAAGTCCCCCAGGTACGTTCCAGAGAAGTACCAATCGGATAATAGAAGAAAAAGATTGCGAGAAGGAACATCACAAGATTACCGGTTCCTCCCACACTGGACGGCGGATAAATCACCCATGTCACCAGTCTCCAGATCTGTCCTTTCATGACCATGGACATATCAAGACTCAGCATATCCAAAACTCCCGGAGCAAACATGGCCAGAAAATATCCCAGCACATAACATCCGATGATGTAAACGGTCAGATTGGGTATTCCGAATCTTCCAAACTTACGTTCCAGTTTGTCGATAAATTTCATTAAAATCTCCTTTCAGAAAACTTTTGAAAATCAGAAAAACCGCTTCTTGGAAAGAATGATCGCTGCCACAACACTGATTGCCACAGAAAACAGGATAATGATCAGAAAGCCCCATGGACTCTGTGATAACGGCATACCGGAACCAGCCACGTTCATTCCGTAAGCACTGAACACAATGGTCGGGATACTCATAACAATGGTAATAATTGCCAGTACTTTCATAACAATATTCATATTATTGGAAATAATAGATGCAAAGGCATCCATGGTTCCGTTCAGAATTCCGCTGTACACATTGGCCATTTCGATTGCCTGTTTGTTCTCAGTGATGACATCTTCCAGAAGATCCGTATCTTCCGGATATTTTTTGATACTGTCTATCTTCAGAAGCTTCTCCAGCACAACCTCGTTGGACCGGAGGGATGTGATAAAGTAGGTCAGAGATTTCTGCAACTCCAGAAGCTCAATCAGCTCCTCATTTCTCGTGGAAAGATGCAGTTTTTCTTCCACCTGCTCACTTTTCTTGTCGATGATACGCAGATAACGCAGGTACATACTTGCATTTCTGTAAAGGATCTGGAAAATAAAACGGGTCTTCATATAGGTAAAAAAGCTCCGGACTCTTCCTTCCATAAATCTGGTCAGAACCGGTGTGTCCTCCAGACAGATGGTAAAGATCATAGACCCTGTCACAATGATACCAAGCGGTATGGTTCCATACCAGTCCTTGTCATTACGTTCCTCGATCATAGGAACGTCAACCAGGATCAGTGTATAATTATCCTCAACTTCGATACGTGACCGTTCTTCCTCATCCAAAGGGGATCGTAAATCGTCAACCTCTATATCAAACTTCTC
Organism: Blautia sp. MSJ-36; assembly: GCF_018917985.1. Taxonomy (NCBI): domain Bacteria; kingdom Bacillati; phylum Bacillota; class Clostridia; order Lachnospirales; family Lachnospiraceae; genus Blautia; species Blautia sp. MSJ-36. The sequence goes on from NZ_JAHLPQ010000021.1 coordinate 52,971, forward strand.
GGAAAATTCAAAAATCTCTGTTGCCGTCGGATTCGTCAGCGCAATCCAGCAGCCTTCCTCCGGTTCCTGTATCTGGTGGATGGCTCCGTCTATTGTCTTGTAAATCCTTACCACGATTCCCACTTCCCTTCTTTTGCTTTTCTTTTGCCAGGGCAAAATTCTTTTTTATTATAAATAGTCAAAATAGCTTTGTCAATTCATACATTTTCTTTTTAAAAAAGCTTTTAAATAATTTCACAGAATCTTTACATGAAAATTCATTCTGCTTTCCACGTTCTTTACATTTTTTCCGGCTTCCTATATAATGATTCCAGAATTCCAACGAAAGGAAGTTATACAAATGAGTCAGTCATCATTCGGAAAAAAATTCGTAGTTACCACCTGGGGAGAATCTCATGGCAAAGCTATCGGTGCGGTTCTCGACGGCTGCCCGGCAGGCCTCTCTCTCTGTGAAGAAGATATCCAGGTTTTTCTTGACCGGAGAAAGCCAGGTCAGAGCCGCTACACAACTGCCCGTAAGGAAGGAGATCTTGTTGAGATCCTTTCCGGAGTTTTTGAGGGAAAAACTACCGGCACACCAATTTCTCTTCTGATCCGCAATACCGACCAGCGTTCCCGGGATTACGGAAATATTGCATACTCCTACCGCCCCGGTCATGCAGACTTTACTTTTGACCAGAAATACGGTTTCCGCGATTACCGTGGAGGCGGACGTTCTTCCGGAAGGGAAACCGCCGGCCGTGTGGCAGCCGGTGCCATTGCCATCAAACTCTTAAATGAACTTGGCATTACCTTTACCACTTACGCAAAATCCATCGGCCCTGTGGAAATCCAGTCTTTCTCAGAAGAAGAAATCCGAAACAATGCCCTCTGCATGCCAGACGCCGACGCAGCAGAAAAAGCAGCTGCCTATCTCGAACAGTGTCTCAATAACCAGGACAGTGCCGGCGGTGTTATTGAATGCCGGATCAAAAATGTTCCTGCCGGTCTTGGCGATACAGTTTTTGATAAACTAGATGCCACCCTTGCTCACGCAATCATGTCCATCGGTGCTGTAAAAGCCGTTGAAATCGGCGACGGCATTGGTGTAACACGCCTTACCGGTTCCGAAGACAACGACGGTTTTGTCCAGAAAGACGGCATCATTTCCAAGACCTCCAACCATGCAGGCGGTATCATGGGCGGTATGAGTGACGGCAGTGACATTATCCTCCGTGCCCATATCAAACCAACACCATCGATCAGCCAGCCCCAGTCCACCGTAACCAGCTCCGGCGAAAATCTGGAGCTTGAGATCAAAGGACGCCATGATCCTGTTATTGTTCCACGTGCCGTAGTTGTTGTGGAAGCCATGGCAGCTCTCACAATCACCGATGCACTTTTTGCCAATATGAGCGCACGCATGGACCGCATCCACGAATTCTATCGCAGATAAAACCGCCCTTATTCCTGAAAGATCCGTGGATTCATCCGTAATGCCAAATGCTTTTCCAGTCAAGACCACCCGCTTAGCGGGTGGCTTGCTCTGTCCCTATAAGGGACTATTCCCTGCTTGCGCCCGGAAGGCGCACTGACAGTCTGCCAACTGCACCACATTTACAGCAGCCCCTTC
>NZ_JAHLPQ010000022.1:0-54099 GCF_018917985.1 Blautia sp. MSJ-36
AACGAATCAATATCTTTCAAAAGAACGATATTTTCACCAAGGGGGACGTCTACCCTTTTTTAGCCAGAAAATAAGAGCAATTTTTTTCATTTAACTATTGACATTTATTAGCTGGACTTCATGTATCTGGTGTATGCGCGAAACGCAGATGGTATTGCATATTTTTTATCGGATTCTCTCTTATCCGCAAACAGGAACTTTTCCCTAGGTGCTTCTTCCAGGGAGGATACGGCGATACGATAGGCGCACATTCTCCATTCAATATGGGAAAAAATGTGCTTCGCATCCGGCAGTGCTTCGATCCTTAAGGGTTCCAGTCCCATATCTTTCACCTGGGCAAGCGCTGCCTTTTTGGTCAGGTGTCCTTCCACATTGGGAAGTTCATAAAGGCCTGCCAGAAGTCCTGTATCCGGGCGTTTCCGGATCGCTGTGCTGGCCCCGTCCTGGATCACAAGGACTGTGCGCTGTTCTATGGTGCGAGCTTTTTTCGGTGCTTTTACCGGAAGTTCTTCTACAGTTCCGTGTTTTCTGGCAAGACAGAACTGCCCAAGGGGACATTCTTCACACTTCGCCGTTCCGTTTGGAACACAGACTACAGCTCCCAGTTCCATCATGGCCTGGTTGAAATCCCCTGGCCGATCCTTAGGCATCCGCTCTGTAAGCTCGTTTTCCACGGCTTTCCGCACAGACTGTTTCATGATATCTCCCCTGTTTTCGGTCAGTCTTGCATATACCCGCAGCACATTTCCATCTACTGCCGGGACTTTCTTCCCATAGGCAATGGACGCAATGGCACCTGCCGTATATCTTCCTATTCCTTTTAACGAGAGAAGTGTCTCAAAGTCTTCAGGAATCCTGCCATCATATTCTTCCATGACCTGAATGGCCGCTTTCTGCATATTGCGAACACGGCTGTAATAACCAAGGCCTTCCCACAGCTTGACGATCCGCTCTTCCGGCGCTGCTGCAAGGGCTTCCACATCGGGAAGTTCCTGGATAAACCGTGCAAAATAAGGTTTCACAGCTTCCACCCGGGTCTGCTGGAGCATGATCTCTGATACCCAGGTATAATAGGCATTATTCTTATCACGCCAGGGCAGGATCCTCTTGTTTTTATCGTACCATTTCAGAAGGGGTTCTGCAATGTTTTCGGTCATATTGTTTCCTTTCTATAATTTCACCGGTACCGGATCACAGATCTTCATGGAATCTTCCGTGATGGCGCAGTCATAGGCCAGGATATGGACACCGGCATCTGCTGCCTCCTTAAGTGTTTCTCCGAACTTCGGATGTGTCTCCCGGTTCGGTTCAAAATACCGTACGTCCTTCATCTGGATTACCAGAAGAAGGTAGGCTTCATAGCCGTCAGCTGCCGCCTTCATCAGTTCGTAAAGATGCTTGATCCCACGCTCTGTAGGCGCGTCCGGAAAACGCACGATATTATTTTCTTCCAGGGTGACGCCTTTTACCTCGATAAAAGCCTTCCGCTCTTCGGATTCCACATACAGGTCAAAACGGGAGTTTCCGTATGTCTTCTCACGCCTGACCGTCACTTCCTCCGGAAAAAGGTTTCCGGCTGCCACCCACTCTTCTGCTGCTTTATTTGGGGCCTGGGAATCCATATTGATCCAGCGGCCCCCTTTGTTCACACAAATCAGATCGTATTTCGTTTTTCTGGCAGGGTTGTCACTCTTTTCCAGGATCACTTCCGTTTCCGGAACAAGAAGTTCCCGGCATCTGCCTGTGTTCTTTACGTGAACCGTCTCCAGCTGATCCCCGATCTGTACATGGGCGATAAACCGGTTGGGCCTGTCTTTGAAAATACCTCTGATCGTATTTTTATAGTTCATATTTTTTCCCTCGTATCTTTTACTATAACATAAAATCTTCAAAAGCGCAGTTGCTTTTTTTTCTTTTCTCATATAGAATTGTTTTGTACTATGTCCAGTACAAAGGGTTGCTTTTTTACATATTACAGATTTTTTGGGAGGTTTTTCTGATGGACAGTATTATTTTTGATGTTGACGGTACGCTCTGGGATTCCACCGGGATCGTAGCTGAGGCCTGGAGTGATTACCTTATCCATACGGAGCACATGGATACCGACGTAAGCGCCAAACGACTGATGGGGCTTTTCGGCCAGCTGCTGCCGGATATAGCAAAGACTCTTTTCCCTGAGCTTCCGGAAGCAGAACAGCTTCGTATCATCGACGGCTGCTGCCAGGCAGAGCACGAGGCACTGCTTCGCAAATGTGCTCCGCTGTATCCGGATCTTGAGAAAACACTGAAGATTCTTTCCAGCCGTTTTCCTCTTTTTATCGTCAGTAACTGCCAGGCCGGATATATTGAAGTGTTCCTGAAATCCACAGGCTTTGGCCACTATTTCAAGGGCCATCTCTGTCCCGGTGACACCGGCATGGCCAAAGCGGAAAATATCATGAAGATCCGCGAGGATAATAATCTTTCCGATCCGGTTTATATCGGTGATACTATAGGAGACTTTAATGCCTGCCGGAAAGCAGGAGTTCCTTTTATCTTTGCTGAATACGGTTTCGGTCAGGTGGATAAACCGGATTACCGGATCACCAGGCCTTTTGACCTTACGGAGATATGCAGATGAGTATGAAAAGATCAAAATCCATAGACCTTACTTCCGGTCCAATCCTGAAAACTCTTGCGGAACTGGCCCTTCCTATCATGGCCTCGTCCTTTCTGGGAACTGCCTATAATATCACGGACATGGCCTGGATCGGGCTTCTGGGATCCAAGGCAGTTGCCGGTGTGGGGGTAGGCGGCATGTATGTGTGGCTTTCCCAGGGACTGGTCGCCCTTCCCCGAATGGGAGGACAGGTAAACACAGCCCAGGCCTGCGGCAGGAAAGATTATAAAGAGGCACGTTCCTACGCGGCCAGTGCCCTGCAGATGACCATTCTCTTCGGTCTCTTATTTGCTGTGGCAAGCATCGTTTTTCTCGATCCGCTGATCGGATTTTTTAATCTGGCAGACCCTGATGCCTATGCTTCTGCCAGATCTTATATGCTGATCACCTGCGGACTGATCATTTTTTCCTTCCTGAACCTGACCCTCACCGGACTTTTTACAGCCCAGGGAGATTCCAGGTCTCCGCTGATGGCCAATTTTCTTGGACTTGTGGGAAATATGCTCCTGGATCCGCTCCTGATCCTTGGCATTGGACCTTTTCCACGGCTTGAAACGGCAGGTGCTGCCATTGCCACAGTAACTGCACAGTTCCTGGTTTTTGCAGTGCTGATTTTCCGGATCTTTACTTCCGGGCTGGAAACAAATGTACTTCGTGAACTTCATCTTTTTTCACGTTTTCCGGGAAAATTTTATAAAAATATCTTCCGCATTGGTTTTCCAACCGCTATCCAGAGCATGATCTACTGCATGATCTCCATGGTACTGACCAGAATGGTTTCCGCCTTCGGTGCTGCTGCCATCGCTGTCCAGCGTGTGGGCGGGCAGATCGAATCTGTTTCCTGGAATACCGCAGATGGTTTTGCCTCTGCATTAAATGCATTTACCGCACAGAATTTCGGTGCAAAAAAATACGACCGCATCCGCCATGGATACCGCATTTCTTTCGGCATCCTGGCAATCTGGGGTCTTATTATAACTGCATCTTTTGTGCTGCTTCCACGCCCGATCTCCGGTCTGTTTTTCCATGATCCGGAATCCCTTGGAATTTCCGTAAATTACCTGACTATCATCGGTTTCAGTGAAGCTTTTATGGCTATCGAGCTTATGACCATCGGTGCGCTGTCCGGCCTTGGAATGACGAAGCTCTGCAGTATCATCAGTATTATCCTGACTGGTTCCAGAATTCCACTGGCTATGCTGCTGACCCATGCGGGAATGGGACTTGATGGTATTTGGTGGGCACTTTCCCTTACTTCTATTGTGAAAGGTATCGTCTTTACGCTGACATTCCGGCATACCAGCCATACAAAATTAAAATAATTTTTCCCACATCAGGGACAAAAAGGACTCCCCGTAAATACAGGAATCATGCGGATACAGATTCCTTATTTACGGGGAGTCCTTTTTATTTTCTTCCTTATTTTTTCAGGCATTTTGTTCTGAGAACAAACAGATATACCGCAAGTATCACAAACAGCACAACCACATAAACAATCTTCGCTGTCACACTTGTGGTAAACGCATCAATTCCTGTTGCGATTCCAATCAGAATCAGACCGATTCCGGAAACTTTTTCCATTTTTTTCTCATCATACTTCTGCGCTCTGGCCTGGGTGTTTCCACCTTTCATAAAAACAGAACCATGGCCGGTAAGAATCATAATACCAATTACCAGTGCCGCAATTGCCAGTATGTAACTGAATGACTGGTCAAACATAATTATTTTCCTCCTTATAAATAACAGGAGCCCTGCACCGGATCACCGGCTGGCTCCTGTCTGATTTTAACCGAATATCCGCTTGATATGGGTTCGATCAATAGAAACAGATAATCGGAACATTGTACTGAATAATATTGTAAAGTTCTCCTGCCTTATCCGGTGGCATATTGATACAGCCGTGGGAACCTCCTGTAAGATACCGGTCACCACCAAAGTATGGCTGCCAGTCTGCATCGTGGAATCCAATTCCCCCGTTAAACGGCATCCAGTAGGTTACCGGCTGTTCATAGGAATATGTTCCATCTGCCTTCTTGGTACCACGGAGCACATCCGGGCTCTTCTTATAATACAGGGTAAAGATTCCTGGAGGCGTTTTCCTCTCCGGATCACTTGCAAGTCCGGATACAATATCGGACTCAAAAATCACACTTCCATCCTGATAATACCGCATATACTGTTCTGTAAGATCTACTTCAATGTAAGTATTTCCAAGATCGTTGGCACCATGAGAATTGGCTGTCATGGAATACACCGGCTCTCTTGTTGTCTGTGTACCGGACTGAATCTCCTGGGTAAGCTGTGCTACTTCTGCATCCTGATCAATCTTCCATCCATATGCAGAACCATATACCGATACGGTTCTTCCACTTGTGGTCTGGAACTGTCTCTCAGTGCCTACCGTATCATGAGAAGCGGCAAGTTGTGCTACATAATCCACAATATGCTGTTTAAAAGACGCATCGTCCTGTATCAGCTGTCCTTTTTCATCAAACTGCAGCCAGTCCTTAATAGTGCTTCCATCAAGTGTTACTGTCTCATCTCCAAATGTATAGGTGATGCTTGCTTTTGCGAAGTTATTATATGCATCTACCGTTGCCTGAAGATCTGCACTGTCACTGGTAACATCCGCTGTGACATATGCATCCGGATTACTGCCCAGATCTACTTCTGCATCATCACTGCTGATGGCTTCGCTGATCATCTGGTATGCTTCCTTCACCTTCAGCTCCGTGCCCTCGGTTTCCGGCACAATGGTAAATTCTGAATTGTTAAAACTTACATATGCATTCTCCGGCGCCACCTGGTTTTCTTTCTGTGCACAGTTCAGTGCTTTCACCTGTGTTTCCAGCTTACTCTTGTCAAAAGCTGTTTCTTCCTTGGCTGTGTAAGTGGTTTCTCCAAAAAATCCCTTCACCCACTCATATGGCTTCTGAGATTTCAGGAGTTTCAGAATTTCGCCACTGGATATATAGCGATAATCAATATCTGATCCTGTAATGGTCTGTGATTCCTGATCTCTCGCTTTTACCTCGATGGTATAGTTCTCCATCTTGCTGGCAATCTCCTGCTCCACCTCATAGGCAGTCTTGTTGGAACTGTCAATTCCGTTGATCGTTGTCCCTTCAAAAAAGTGGTTCGTGTAATAATAAGACACTCCGGCATATGCACAGCCGGCTGCTACCAGAACCATGGCCGCGATCATTCCGGTTACTTTTAACGCCTTATGCTTCTTTTTTTGGGGGAGAACGATTGGGGCAAATTCAGATTCATCAATCGGCACATACGTGATCTTCTTCGGTCTTGCCGACTTGGAAGGTCTCGCTGACTTCGAAGGCCGGGCAGACTTTTGAGAAGCAGATGCATCTGATTTTTTCTCAGGCTGGGCATCTCCGACTGTATCGCTGACAATCTTGGCCATGGCATCATTGATTTTATCTTCGATATCCCTCTTCTCCTCGTTGCTCATATTTTTATTTCACCTCTATGTTTATGTGTCTTTCGAAAAGACACCTTTCCATTGATACTTTCCGGGCTGATCTGTACTTATGTACACAGATCAGTTACCAGCTTTTTCATTATATCATACTTTCTGGAAATTGCATCTCATTTCACGGTTTTTTTATAACTTATTTGTACCGTACAATTTCCGGGACATATCTTTCATAACATAGAAATACATAACCCAGAGAAGCACCGTTGCAAAAATCCATGCCACCGGACTTGCCAGACAGGTGCCAATATAGCTGCTTCTTCCTGCCGCAATCGTAGCTGTGATTCCTCTTCCCGCAAGTTCTGCCACGCCGGCCATCATAGGAAGAAGACCATATCCCATTCCCTGGATTCCGTTTCTAAGTACATTGACAAAATACAGCGGAATAAAGAACAACGCCACACATTTTACATAGATTGCTACCATAGGAAGCACTTCTTCAATGTTATCCGAGATAAACAGATATGCAAAATATTTGCCAGCAAAGAACAGAAAACCTCCCACAATAATCGAGTATACAATTCCGATAAAATGGGAAGCCCGGAATCCTTCCCTCACTCTTTCAAGCTTTCCGGCTCCGATATTCTGTGCGTTATAGGTAGCGCTGGCAGTTCCCTGTGCCACAAATGCCTGGGTAAAAATCTGCTCGATCTTACTTCCTGCGGTAAATGCTGCCACTGCATAGGAACCCAACATATTTAAGGCAGACTGTACCATCATGGTTCCGATCGCTGTAATGGAATACTGAAGTCCCATGGGAATTCCAACACCAATCTGCTTGAAGGCAAGACTGCGCCGGAAATACCAGTCTTCTTTTTTCATGCGGAGTTCCGGCACAAATTTCCAAATATACAGAAGGCATAAAACTCCGGATACTCCCTGGGAAATAATGGTAGCCCAGGCTGCTCCGGGCGCTCCCAGCTTAAACACTATGATAAATACAAGATCCAGCACGATATTCAGCATCGCAGATAAGATCAGAAAATACAGTGGTATCTTACTGTTTCCCAGTGCACGGAGGATACTGGCCAGAATATTATATAAAGCCTGGGCAAAAATACCTCCGCAGATGATCATAACGTAAGCATATGCATCGTTAAAAATATCATCTGGTGTATGCATGAATTTCAGAAGTGCATGCATGCCTGTCATGCTGATTGCTGTCATAACTGCGGAAATCACTGCTGTCAGAATCAGTGCGTTACCTACTGTCTGGCGCATCTCATCCATTTTTCCCGCACCATATTTCTGCGCGGTCAGTACGGTAAAGCCGGCAGTCAGTCCCAGAAGAAAACCTATGATCAGAAAGATGATGGTTCCTGTTGAGCCCACTGCCGCCAGTGCCTTTGTTCCTACAAATTTTCCTACAACCACCGCATCTACCATATTGTAGAACTGCTGAAATACATTACCAATAAATACCGGGATCGTAAATCCCAGGAGCACTTTTACCGGTTTGCCCTGTGTCATGTCTGTTTTCATGAAATATTCTTTTCCCCCAAATTACCCAAAAGTTACCTGTTTTTATGTATCAGAGGGATTATAGTTGAAATGGAATGATTTTACAAGATGATTTTGAAAAAATTTTTTATGTGTGGAAACAGAAACAAGGAAATACAAAAAATCCCCGCAGATCTGTGAAAATCTGCGGGGATTCCATAATATCTTATTTATTTCTCAACAAGAAGAGACTCTCCTGTCATTTCCTTCGGCTGCTCTATGCCCATAAGCTGGATCAGTGTCGGAACGATGTCTGCAAGGCATCCGTTCTCACGAAGTGTGTATTTCGGATCTGCGTTTACCAGGATAAACGGAACCGGGTTGGTTGTATGAGCTGTCCATGGCTCACCTGTCTCATAGTTTACAAGCTGTTCTGCGTTACCGTGGTCAGCACAGATAAAGAGCTGTCCGTCAACCTCTTTGATTGCCTCTACAGCCTTACCTACACACTCATCAACAGTCTCAACAGCCTTGATTGCAGCTGCCTCAACACCTGTGTGGCCAACCATATCCGGGTTTGCGAAGTTGATGATGATCACATCATATTTGTCAGATTTGATCGCCTCTACAAGTTTCTCGCAAACTTCCGGTGCGCTCATCTCCGGCTGCATATCGTAGGTCGGAACCTTCGGGGATTTTACAAGGATTCGATCCTCTCCCTTGTTCGGCTCCTCAACGCCACCGTTGAAGAAGAAGGTAACATGTGCATATTTCTCTGTCTCAGCGATACGTGCCTGTGTCATATCATGAGCTGCAAGGTACTCACCGAATGTATTGTGAAGAAGAACTTTGTGGAATGCTACCAGTTTGTTCTGGATAGTATCGTCATACTCTGTGAAGCATACGAATGTGGTATCCAGTCTCTTAGCTCTCTCAAAGCCTTTGAAATCATCATCACAGAAAGCTCTTGTGATCTCTCTTGCACGGTCCGGACGGAAGTTGAAGAATACAACGGAATCCTTATCGGAAATCGTTGCAACCGGTTTTCCGTCTTTCTCGATAACTGTCGGAAGTACGAACTCATCTGTCTTGTCATCGTCATAGGAAGCCTGAACTGCTGCTGCAGCGTCTGTTCCCTTTACGCCTTCGCCCTGTGTAAGTGCTTTGTATGCAAGCTCAACACGATCCCAGCGATTATCACGGTCCATTGCATAGTAACGTCCGGAGATCACACCGATCTCACCAACGCCGATCTCTTTCATCTTGGCTTCCAGCTGCTCTACAAACTCTTTACCGGATGCAGGCGGTGTGTCACGTCCGTCCAGGAAGCAGTGTACATAAACTTTCTTGAGACCTTCTCTCTTGGCCATCTCAAGAAGTCCGTAGAGATGTGTGTTGTGGCTGTGTACACCACCGTCAGAAAGAAGTCCCATGAAATGGATTGCAGAATCGTTCTCTTTTGCGTTCTTCATTGCAGCGAGAAGTGCCTCGTTCTTGAAGAAATCTCCGTCCTGAATCTCTTTTGTGATTCTTGTAAGCTCCTGGTATACGATACGGCCTGCGCCCATATTCATATGACCAACCTCGGAGTTACCCATCTGTCCGTCCGGAAGACCTACAGCAAGACCGCTGGCATTACCTTTTACAAACGGATAATCTTTCATAAGTCCGTCCATAACCGGTGTCTTCGCCTCATATACAGCATTTCCGTCATGTCTGTCATTGAGTCCGTATCCATCAAGGATCATTAAAACTGTTGGTTTTTTACTCATAATTTTCCCCTTCTTATCTTTGATCGAAGTTCCATCCGGCGTAAGCTTCCGGTGATCCGGAAATGTCCTGCGCCATCTGGGATTCTTTTGTTTTCCATTTTATATAGTACCAAAATCCAGGAATTTTGCAACGCTTTTTTTATTTCTCATATACACGGATCATGGAAGAAATCTTTCTTACAGATGCACTGTTCTCCAGCTCTTCCTTGACCTTAAAGAAAGCTCCCTCACTTACCAGCTTGGTGATCACAACAACCTCTGCAGTATCCGGTCTCTTGCTCTCTTTCTGCATGATCTGTGCGACACTTGCCTGATATTTTGCAAAGTGCTCCAGGATCTCTGCCAGCACACCGCAACGGTCCTCAACCTGCAGACGGAGGAAGTAACGGTTGTGGGTATCTGCCATGGCTTTTACAGGAAGTGTCTTATAGCAGGTGCAGCCCACACGGCCGCAGCAGTCTGCCTTCATGTTGCGGACTACCTCAAATACATCTCCAACAACCGCACTTGCTGTTGGAAGTTCTCCTGCTCCACGTCCGTAGAACATAGTATCACCTACAGCATCTCCATGTACAAATACTGCATTGTAGGAATCATTGACAGATGCAAGAGGATGCTCTGCAGGGATCAGCATTGGGCATACATAGGCCTCAACGCCATCCTCCTGGCAGCGGGCAACACCCAGAAGTTTGATCTCACAGCCCATTTCCTTGGCGTAACGGATATCTTTCGCTGTGATCTTGGTGATTCCCTCGATATGAACATTGTCAAGGGTAACTCTGGAATTAAAAGCAACAGAAGCAAGGATCGCTACCTTTCTTCCTGCATCAATTCCTTCTATATCTGCAGTCGGATCTGCCTCTGCATATCCAAGCTCTGTGGCAAGGGCAAGGGCATCGGAAAATTCCATTCCTTCCTGGGACATCTTGGTAAGGATAAAGTTCGTAGTTCCGTTTACGATTCCCATAACTTCCGTTACATGGTTGGCCTCGAGGCTATTCTTAAGCGGGCTGATAATCGGAATTCCTCCGGCAACAGCAGCCTCAAACAGGAAATCTTTCTGTGCAGCCTTGGCAGTTTCCAGAATCTCTTTTCCGTGAACTGCGATCAGGTCTTTATTTGCAGTTACTACATTCTTTCCGGCTTTCAGTGCTGCAAGAATGTAAGTACGGGCCGGCTCAATTCCACCGATCAGCTCGATCACAATATCAATAGAAGGATCTCCTTCGATATCTGCCCAGTCTGTTGTAAGAACAGATGGATCTTCTACTTTTTTAGATGCTTTTTCGAGGTTACGCACCAGGATCTTTGTGATCTTTACCTGACATCCAAGCTTGGCTGTCATTTCCTGCTCCTGATTTTTGATAACTTTATAGACTCCGGTTCCTACTGTTCCAAGACCAAGAAGGGCCGCATTTACGACTTTTTCGCTCATTTTCTGATGTCCCCTTTCCGTTTTTTCCAATTTTTATCAGAGTTAACTCCTATGTTATGGCAGAAAACGCTTTTTGTCAAGCTCCGGCAGCGGAAGGAGTTCCAGCCAGCTGCCAAAAATTCCGACAATCAATTCCTGTACCATAGCTTTGGAGTGAGGCTCCATTTTATCCAGCTGTCGTACCATGGCAGCCAGACTTTTCAGGCCTCCATCCTGAATCTGGGAAATCGTATCCGCGCCGGTGGCCTCAAGCACAGAAAAAAGTTCTCCTATCAGATGTGCCCTTTCCTCTTCATTCATAGTATCAATCCATTTGTGAAGACTCCGGTCTGATGCCGCCGCCCTCCTTGTCAGTGTTTCTTTCTGAATAAAAGACGGCCCCATCACCTCCCAGGTAAAAGCATCGTGCTGCAGGATGCCTTTCTGACTGCTTGCCACGATCAGCGGTTCTTTCTGATGCGTAAGAAGCATACCGATCACAGATGCCTCCGGTATAATACGGGTGACTTTTGGCAAAACCTTCTCCACTCTCTCAGGGCTGAAAAATTCCTCCGGAAATCCTGGTCCGTCGTTATCGTAAACAGAAAGAATCTTCTCCTGAAGTATTTCATTACACTGCATGGCAGCATACATAGCCAGATTACCACCTTTGGAATGTCCTCCGATACGCAACATGGACTGCAGATAGGTTCCGTGTTCTTCCAGATATTCCAGAGCTTTTCTGTGGGATGGAACAACTCCATTGCTCAAATTAAAATCCTCTTTCCATCCCACAATCGTATCATCGGTTCCCCGGAAAGATATATAGGATGTTCCATCTCCCAGCCCGATCATCACTGCCGCAAACTGCTGTGCCTGTCTGGACAGAATTTCATTCACAAATCCTCCCACTATGCATTCCCGGAATCGTTTCGAACGGGCCATCTTTTCAAGAAGAACCGGCGTATTCTGCAAAAACGCACTTTCTGCTTTCATATCCTGTTCTTTTTTTTCTGTGGAAAATCTCTCTGAGAGATCCTTTATGCAAAGAGTATCTCCATTTTTCAGCTCGGTTATCTCATCCAGATCCAGATAGGAAAAGCATGACAGTATCAGATTGTCAACTTCATTAAACGGTGACTGTTCAAAAGTAAGGTCCCCTCTCCAGTCAAGATAATCCAGAATATTTCCCATAAAACCCTCCACAAATAATCACATAAGCGTCTTCCGCACAGTTACAGTCTTTCTTTCTATTATAATACATAACTGTCCGGTTTCATCCATCCTCTGTTTTTCTTTATCATACCATAAAACCTGATTATTTGCCCTGTTTATCCAGTTTTTTCCTGAGATAGATAATGTAATGAATACAGCCACAGGTAAAAGCCGGAAACAGAATTGACAGGCCTGCTGCTGACACTACATAAATTACAGCTCCTTTTCCATTCTGCGGTGCTCCGGCCACAAAACAATAGAACATGGTAGTCGAAAAATATATGGTAACCGCCAATGAAAAAAATACCTTCAAAAATTTCCTCATTGTTTCTCCTTTCCATAGTGTCTCTATAAGGACACTGTTGTGATTCCAATTTTACATTCATAATAAGATTAATTCAAGGACGAATCGGACAGGATAAACATATGATAAAGTATGACAGATTTTGGGTCACAATGAAAGAACGAGGTATTACTCAGTATGATCTTTATGAACACTATGAAATTACCCGTTCTCTTCTGGACAGGCTTAGAAAAAACAAAAACATTGAAATTTTTACAATAGACAGGTTGTGTTCCATTCTTCACTGTGATATTGAAGATATCGTAGAACATATTCCTGATCCGGATGAAATGAATAATAATCCAAAAGAAATTTCGGAGAAAAACAGTTCTTCCTCCGAAAATAAGAAAAACTCTCTCTGAGCATAAACACCGAATTTTTATTTCTGCGTATTTATGTCAGAGAGAGTTTTTTTTGACAAATAGATTTTCCATTATTCCACAAAAAAAAGGGGCCGAAGCCCCTTTCTTTGTTTATTCTTATTTGTAGTTTACGATCTTTCCGAAATCTGGTTTCAGGGAAGCGCCACCTACAAGACCGCCGTCGATGTCAGCCTGAGCAAATAAGTCAGGAGCTGTTGCAGCGTTTACAGATCCGCCGTACTGGATACGAATCTCTGCTGCTGTAGCGTCATCATAGATCTCAGCGATGCATTTACGAATATCAGCGCAAACTTCCTGAGCCTGCTCTGTTGTAGCTGTCTTACCTGTTCCGATAGCCCAGATCGGCTCGTAAGCGATAACTGCTGTCTTAGCCTGATCAGCTGTAACACCCTGGAATCCAACCTTAACCTGCTGACGGATGAAGTCCATTGTTACGCCCTGCTCTCTCTGAGTAAGTGTCTCACCGCAGCACATGATCGGTGTGATACCATGCTCGAAAGCTTTGAGCATTTTTTTGTTAACGTCTTCGTTTGTCTCACCGAAGTACTCTCTTCTCTCGGAATGTCCAAGTACTACGTACTTAACGCCTGCATCTACGAGCATAGCCGGAGCGATCTCTCCTGTGTAAGCACCTTTCTCCTCGAAGTACATGTTCTCAGCACCAACCTGGATGTTTGTTCCTTTAGCTGCCTCAACAACAGGGATGATGTCGATAGCCGGTACGCAGAATACTACGTCAACTTCATCGTTAACAACAAGCGGTTTTAAAGTCTCAACAAGCTTTACAGCCTCGCTTGGTGTCATGTTCATTTTCCAGTTTCCAGCAATAATTTTCTTTCTTGCCATTGTTTTTATCTCCTTTTTGTGTTCGTGGAACACTTTATTTTTTATCAGTCTTTATCGTTAGCTGCTGCTACACCTGGGAGCTCTTTGCCCTCAAGGAACTCAAGAGAAGCACCGCCACCTGTAGAGATGTGTGTCATCTTGTCACCATATCCAAGGATATTTACAGCTGCTGCAGAATCACCACCACCGATGATTGTTGTTGCGTCTGTCTCAGCAAGAGCTTTTGCAACTGCCTCTGTACCATGTGCGAAGTTTGGCATCTCGAAGCATCCCATCGGTCCGTTCCATACAACTGTCTTAGCATCTTTTACAGCATCTGCAAAGATTTTCTCTGTCTCTGTTCCGATATCCATTCCTTCCCATCCGTCCGGAATCTCACCACGTTTTACGATCTGGATGTTGCAGTCGTTGGAGAAGTCATCACCGATTCTGTTATCTACAGGAAGAAGAAGTTTTACACCTTTCTCCTCTGCTTTCTTCATCATGTCGAGAGCATACTGAAGGTAATCATCCTCGCAAAGGGATCTTCCGATATGTCCGCCCATAGCTTTGGAGAATGTATAGGACATTCCACCACCGATGATCAGTGTGTCTACCTTGTCAAGAAGGTTGTTGATAACGGAGATCTTGCTGGAAACCTTAGCACCGCCAAGGATTGCAACGAATGGTCTCTCCGGATTGTTTACAGCGTTTCCGAGGAAATCGATCTCTTTCTGCATCAGATATCCTACAACTGCTGTTTTCACATATTTGGTAACACCTACGTTGGAGCAGTGAGCTCTGTGAGCAGTTCCGAATGCATCGTTTACGAATACATCGCAGAGGGAAGCAAGATCTTCGCTGAACTTGTCTTCGTTCTTTGTCTCTTCTGCACGGTAACGTGTGTTCTCAAGAAGAACTACATCACCATCTTTCATCTCTGCTACAGCAGCTTTTGCGTTCGGTCCTACTACCTCAGGATCTGCTGCAAATTTAACTTCCTGGCCAAGAAGCTCGGAAAGACGAACTGCTACAGGTGCAAGAGAAAGCTCCGGTTTCGGCTCTCCCTTCGGTTTTCCAAGGTGGGAGCAGAGGATAACTTTTCCGCCGTCTGCGATCAGTTTCTTGATTGTAGGAAGAGCAGCTACAAGACGGTTCTCATCTGTGATCTTTCCGTCCTGAAGCGGAACGTTGAAGTCGCATCTTACAAGTACTTTCTGTCCTTTTACATTGATATCGTCAACACTTTTTTTGTTCAGCATCTCTATATCTCCTTAACTTTTATTTCTGCAAAAGCAGATGAATAAGGGCGAGCGGTATTGTTGTCCGCTCTGTTAACAGTCATTTCCTCAGACATTTTTTTGTTTGGTCTTTTGGAAAAAAAGGGCCCGGTCCTCTTCAGACCGGACCCTTTCTGAGTCTATTCTTCTACACCCGTTCGCAGAAAATTAAGCGTTCAGAAGTTTTCCGAAGTGCTTGATTGTACGAACCATCTGGCTTGTGTAGGAGTTCTCGTTGTCATACCAGGAAACTACCTGAACCTCTGTTGTGCCATTCTCAAGTGGAAGTACCATTGTCTGAGTAGCATCGAAGAGGGAACCAAATCTCATACCAACGATATCGCTGGATACGATCTCATCCTCGTTGTATCCGAAGGACTCATTGGAAGCTGCTTTCATAGCTGCGTTGATCTGCTCTTTAGTAACGTTTCCTTCAACTACTGCTGTAAGGATTGTTGTAGAACCTGTTGGGGTAGGTACACGCTGTGCAGAACCGATAAGTTTGCCGTTAAGCTCTGGGATAACAAGTCCGATAGCTTTAGCAGCACCTGTGCTGTTCGGAACGATGTTAACTGCAGCTGCACGGGATCTTCTCAGATCGCCTTTTCTCTGCGGTCCGTCAAGTGTCATCTGATCGCCTGTGTAAGCGTGGATTGTGCACATGATACCGGATTTGATCGGTGCAAGATCGTTAAGAGCCTTAGCCATTGGTGCAAGGCAGTTTGTTGTACAGGAAGCTGCGGAGATGATCTTGTCCTCGTTTGTAAGACCCTGATGGTTTACGTTGTAAACGATTGTCTTAAGGTCGTTTCCAGCCGGAGCGGAAATAACTACGTGCTTAGCACCTGCATCGATATGAGCCTGAGCTTTGTCTTTGGATGTGTAGAAACCTGTGCACTCAAGAACTACGTCTACACCGATCTCTCCCCATGGAAGCTCTGCAGCGTTAGCCTTAGCATAGATTTTGATCTCTTTTCCGTCTACTGTGATGGAATCCTCGCCTGCTGTTACTTTATCAGCAAGAGCATATCTTCCCTGTGTAGAATCATATTTTAATAAGTGAGCAAGCATCTTAGGAGATGTAAGATCGTTGATTGCTACGATCTCAAATCCTTCTGCTCCAAACATCTGACGGAATGCAAGACGACCGATACGTCCAAAACCATTAATTGCAACTTTTACTGCCATGATAAATTCCTCCTATGAATTGAATGGTGATTTAAATCGTTCCTTTGTTAAAGAAACATCAACCTGTCTCATATTGTACCTAATTCCAAACAAAAATTCAAGAGCTATTTATAAAAAAGCACATTAAAATAAATATTAAGAAAATTTCCGAAAAATGTGTTATAATTCTGTGAGAGAAATTTCTGTCCTGCCAGCTGTAACACAACAAGCAGGTACAGCAGCTGTTACACACTACACAGACTTGAATATGGAGGTACAAAATGGGCCAGAAAATTTTATGGGACTGCCATATGCACTCCTCTTTTTCCGCAGATTCCGAAACACCCATGGAAAATATGATCCAGGCCGCAGTTGATAATGGTCTTACAGGAATCTGTTTTACGGAACACCTTGATCCGGATTACCCGGAAACGCCGGAAAATCTGGACTTTTCCCTGGATATCCCGGCATACCGCCAGCGTCTTTTTGAACTGGCTGATGCTTTTCGGGACCAGATCACTGTAAATTTCGGAATCGAACTTGGACTTCAGCCCCATCTTTCTGAATCTTTCTCCGGACTTCTGAAAGAAATCCCCTTCGATTTTGTTATTGGTTCTTCTCATGTCGTACACGGATACGATCCCTATTATCCTTCTTATTTTGAGGGACGGAAAGAATCCGCCTGCTATATGGAATATTTTGAATCCATTCTGGAAAATGTCGCTGCCTTTGATGAAATGGATGTCTACGGACATATTGATTATGTGGTGCGTTACGGCCCCAATCAGAACCGTCAGTACTCTTATGGCCGCTATAAAGAAATCCTGGATGAAATTCTCCGCACACTGATCCGTAAGAACATTGGAATCGAATTAAATACCGGCGGTTATCACTACGGCCTTGGCGAGCCAAATCCATGTGTAAATGTAATCCGCCGCTATCATGAACTTGGCGGTGAAATTATTACCATCGGTGCAGACGCCCACACCCCGGATAAAATCGCCTATGCTTTTGACAAAGCAGCAGATGTTCTCCGTGAATGCGGCTTTTCCTATTATACTGTGTTTAAAAACCGTCAGCCGGTTTTCCATAAGCTGTAGATCTATTTCTCTCTCCGGTCAGAGAGTTTACATTTTTATACCGAAAATACCATTTATCTAAGGAGGAACTCTATATGTCAACAAAAAGACTCCAGAAAAAGAAAGCTGCCATGCAGGCAAAAAAAGAACAGCAGCTGAAGAAAAATACAGTTGCTGCTAAAATTGAAACTTCTAAGACAGAACCACCGAAAGTAGGAACAAGCAAAACCGAACCGGTCAAAGTCGAGACTTCCAAGACTGAGCCACTCAAGGTGGAAACCTCCAAGACCGAGCCAATCAAAGTCGAGACTTCCAAGACCGAGCCGATCAAGGTGGAAACCTCAAAAACCGAACCGATCAAAGTCACAACTGCAAAGACCGAACCGGCAAAAGTAACTACTTCCAAAACAGAACCTCTGAAAGTTGAGACTTCCAAAGAAGACACCGCCTACGATGCCCTCTACGAGAAACGCCTGAACCACTACTACAATGATCTGAAATGGCTCTACTGCGAGCTGTTCCGTAATCATCCGGAGGTTTCCGGCACATTCTCAAGCCTCACAAAGAAGATGAAAGAGATCTACCGTGAGCGTTCTCTTTCCATGAAAGAAGCTGACCAGAACTGTGCTGCGGATCCGGAATGGTTCCGTAAGACCACGTTCACCGGAATGGCTGTAAATCCTGCGGATTTCGCAGATACCCTTGCCGGACTGTCCAGTAAGCTGGACTATATCAGTGAATGCAAGGCAGACACTCTGTACCTGACAGATCTTTTCCAGGCAACTTCCAACTGCTCTCTTCGCATTATCCCGGAGATTGGAAGTTCAGAAGATCTGCACGACCTTGCAGTTAACTGCCAGAAAGCAGGTATCCGCCTGGCTCTTGAAATCCCGTTAAGCCTTTCTGTGGACGACCCACAGTCCGGTGCTCCATGTGTACTTCAGACTCCGGCCTTTTTCAATGCAATGCTTCTCCAGATCCTGGAACTTGCAAATGAGGGGGCTTCTGTATTCAGCCTTGGTGTCCTCCCTGTGATGAACAGCGAAAACCTCTGGAAGCTGCATTCCCTTCTCCGTATGACACGAATGGTCTGCGAGATCGTATGCCCAGGAGTCCTTCTCCTTGGCGAGACAGACCGCACCCCTTCCGAAGCAGCTGCATTCGGCGGAACTTCCGATATGCCGGAACTTCACATTGTAAACAGCACACAGCTGATGTCCGATATCTGGCACACGGTTGCCACAAAGGATACTGCTCTTCTCCGCC
This sequence comes from Blautia sp. MSJ-36, assembly GCF_018917985.1. Classification (NCBI taxonomy): domain Bacteria; kingdom Bacillati; phylum Bacillota; class Clostridia; order Lachnospirales; family Lachnospiraceae; genus Blautia; species Blautia sp. MSJ-36. The sequence continues at coordinate 18,337 of NZ_JAHLPQ010000022.1, forward strand.
ACGGAATTGATAAGACTGCCAATCTTCCACAGGCACCGGTATTTCAGAATTATCTCCGCAACCGCAACACGGTACGCTGGAATCTGGACTATGATTTTCTGAAAGACAGCTTTATCACAGAAGGCCCTCACAGAGATTATCTGAATGAATTCCTCGCCGGTCTTTTCCCGGATTCTTTTGCCCGGGGCGAGATCTATGTAAATCCGGAAACCGAAGAAGCAGAACTCTGTGGAACAACTGCCTCCCTTGCAGGAATCGAACGTTTTGATTATGAAGGAAATGCCGATGGTGTCAGCCGCGGAATCCGCTATGACGTAACACTCCACGCACTGCTTCTTTCCCTTCCAGGAATTCCGGTACTTCGAAGCGGTGACGAAGTCGGACAACTGAACGATTACACCTACAAAACCGACACTTCCAAGGCTTCTGATCCCCGCTGGCTCCACAACGGACGCTTCAACTGGACACTTGCCCAGAACAGAGCCGATGCCGAAACGATCCAGGGACGTATCTTTAACAGCCTAGAACAGCTGGAATCCATCCGCGCCAGCCATCCGGTATTTGCACCAGATGTTCCTGCACACACACTGGAAACCTGGGAAAAATCCCTCCTTGCCCTGGTAAAAGAAACTTCTGAAGAAAAACTGATCTGCATCTACAACTTCAGCGACCAGGACAAAGTAGCCTGGATCAACGAGCAGGACGGTACTTACACAGATCTCCTTACCGGAGTTCAGAGAGACGCTCAGGCCGTAGAGCTCCCTGCCTTTGGATTTATCTGGCTTATGCATACGAAATAACGATTTCCACCCAAAAGGACACTGCCCGTAAAATGGCAGTGTCCTTTTACATTTCTCATATTTTTTATTTTCTCAGCTTATCAATGAATGCGGCAAATTTCCCCTGCTCTCCCTTATCCAGCGAACGGCTGTAGATATTCTTGATCCAGGCCGTAATCACATCGATCAGGATCGGAGAAAACGTCATCAGAAGGAATACCAGAATGATCATTCCAAATTCCAGGGATCCCAGAGTCAGCAGATTCTGCAGAATCACGGCTGCCCCGAAAAAGATCACCTGCATACTGTAAATAATCACCTTACGATAGGTATTCAAAGGTGCGTAAACCGTCTTAAGTGCCGCCATATAATTCCAACCTGTTACAAGCACACAAGCCGTATTCAGCATTGCATTGGAATGATATACATTCTGACATACCAGCATCACGCTGAACACACAGCCTGTGATCGTCACAGCGGCCGGAAATGCATTCATAAACACGTGACGCAAAAATGTGTGGTCAATCTTCTCATAATTGTTCTCCTGGGCCAGAAGAAACGTAGGAATGCCAACTGCACAGGCACTGATCAGAGACATCTGAATCGGTTCAAAAGGATAGGAATCCCCAAAGAAGATCGTGATCAGTGACAGCAGCACGGAAAAAATCGTCTTGATCAGAAACATGGATGCTGCAGTACGGATATTATTTACAACCCGTCGTCCCTGATTCACGATCTCCGGCATCGCCGCAAAATTGGAATCCAGCAATACCACATTTGCAATATTCTTGGCCGCATCACTACCCTCAGCCATGGCAATACTACAGTCTGCCTCTTTAAGAGCCAGAACATCGTTTACGCCATCACCGGTCATTGCAACCGTATGCTTCTGTGCCTGCAAAGACTTCACCATCGCCTGCTTCTGCTGCGGTGTCACACGTCCGAACACACTGTATATTGCAACTGCCTCGTCCATCTGTTCCTGGGTTGTGATCGTTGTTGCATCTACATACTGCTCCGCATTTTTAAGGCCTGCACGTCTGGCAATGGCAGAAACCGTCACCGGATCATCTCCGGAGATCACTTTCAGATCCACGCCCTGGCTCTCAAAATATGCCAGCGTATCCGGTGCCTCTGCACGGATCACATCCGTAAGAAGCAGAAGTCCGATGGGTTCAAGTCCTGCCGGGATCTCCGTGCCTTCATTTACATTCTCACTGTGAGCAACAACCAGAACACGAAGTCCCTCTTTCGCAAAACCACTACAATATTCTGCCAGCTGGGGATTTCCTTCCGGGAAAAGAAACTGCACAGCGCCCATCAGATAAGTGCCTGTATCTTTAAAAGCTGCTCCACTGTACTTTCTGTCGGAAGAGAACGGGATCACATGATCCAGTTCCATATCCTGGGATACTTTAAATCTTGCACGGAGGGCATCGGCAGTGGCATTCTGATCTTTCAGCACAGAAAGAAGATTTCCCATGATATGTTCAATTTCCTGAATCTTCGCCGGATCTTCCTGACTGTGCTCCTCTGTACCATCTTCTGAATTCTCCTCTTGTGAGAGAATCGAACTCTCATCCTCTTTTGCGATTGCTTCTGATGCGGAAACTGCAGAAGTCTCATCATACACTGGCGGATAGCTCTCCACCGCTTCCACACACATAGTACCCTCTGTGATGGTTCCTGTCTTATCCAGACAGAGTGTATCCACACGTGCAAGAGTCTCAATACAGTACAATTCCTGCACCAGCGTTTTCTTCTGAGCCAGCTTCAGGGCTCCCAGGGTCAGTGCCACACTGGTAAGGAGAACAAGTCCCTCTGGGATCATTCCAAGAACTGCCGCAACCATATTGACAACAGAATCCCGGATATTATCTCCCACAAAATAATACTGTTTATAAAAAAGCATCGCACCCAGTGGTACGATAATAATACTGATCACCTTCAGAATAGCATTCAGGGAATTTCGAAGCTCTGAATTATGGCGTTTGAATTCCTTGGCCTCACTGGTGATCCTTGACGCATAGTTGTCACTTCCTACATGGATGATCTGGCAGCACGCCTGTCCCGCTGTCACAAAACTTCCAGAAAAAAGCTCATCTCCCGGATTCTTCGGAAGATTGTCCGCCTCACCGGTAAGCAGAGATTCATTGACCTCCAGGTTTCCTTCCAGGATCTTCGCATCTGCTGGGACCTGTTCTCCGGCCTTCAGAAAGATCAGGTCATCGACAACCAGCTTCTCTGTAGAAATTTTCCATTTTTTTCCTTCACGCAGAACAACCGTCTTGGATTCTGTCAGGATCGCCAGCTTGTCAATGGTCTTCTTGGCACGGATCTCCTGAATGATTCCGATTACGGTATTAATAAAAATGATTCCTACAAACATGGAGTTTTTGTAGGAACCAACCAGCAGTACGAGAACCAGCAGCACCAGGTTCAGAAAATTGAAGAATGTCAGTGTATTCTCCAGAATGATCTGTTTATATGTCCTGGTGTTGGGGTTTTCGTTATTATTTACCTGGCCCTGCGCAATTCTTTCCTGAACTTCTTCGTTCGTAAGTCCTGTCATGCTTCTTACTTACCTGTCCTTTCAATGGCTTACGGTTTCTGTTCGATTGAAGCTTGCTCATGCCTCGGTTATGATCGCAAATACAGAGGATTAATATTCCTCTTCTGTGTCCTCTTCACCTTCGTGGATATCAGACTTCGGTTTGGAAAGACCTTCGATCTTAATGTGATGTTTCTCTGCATAATCCCAGAGAGCCGCATGAATTGCTTCCTCAGCAAGCAGGGAACAGTGAATCTTTACCGGCGGAAGTCCGTCCAGAGCCTCCATAACGGCTTTGTTTGTTACTTCCATAGCTTCCTCAATGGTTTTACCCATTACAAGCTCTGTTGCCATGCTGCTTGTTGCAACTGCCGCACCGCATCCAAATGTTTTGAATTTGCAGTCTTTGATAATATGAGTTTCGTCATCAATGTCAAGGAATATTCTCATAATATCGCCGCATTTTGCATTTCCTACAGTACCCACGCCGCTTGCGTTCTCAATCTCACCTACATTACGTGGATGCTGAAAATGATCCATTACTTTTTCACTATACATTATTTTTTCCTCCTGGCAAGTGTTTTTATTATTTTTTCTGCTTTTTAATAAAATCTTCATATAATGGAGACATACTTCTTAAATTTGCAGTAATATCTTTCAGTTTATCTACTACAAAATCAACGTCCTCCATTGTTGTCTCCTCGCTTAATGTCATACGGAGTGATCCGTGTGCGATCTCATGAGGAAGGCCAATAGCCAGCAGAACATGTGACGGATCCAGAGAACCGGATGTACATGCAGAACCGCTGGATGCACAGATTCCGAAGTTGTCAAGCATCAGAAGAAGGGACTCACCCTCGATGAACTGAATGCTTACGTTTACGTTGTTCGGAAGACGTTTTACCTTATCTCCGTTAAGACGTACGTACGGGATCTCTGTGAGAATTCTGTTAATCATATGATCTCTAATCTCGATCTCTTTTGCAGTACGCTCTTTCATGGATTTGTTTGCACGCTCTGCTGCAAGACCGTATCCTACGATACCAGGAACGTTCTCTGTACCTGCACGACGTTTTCTCTCCTGTGCTCCGCCGTGTACGAAGGAACGGATCTTAACACCTTTACGGATATAGAGGAAACCGATTCCTTTCGGTCCGTTGATCTTATGTCCGCTGGAGCTGAGCATATCAATGTTAAACTCATCTACATTGATCGGGATCTGTCCGAATGCCTGAACAGCGTCTGTATGGAACAGGATTCCATGCTCATGTGCGATCTGTCCGATCTCTTTCAGCGGCTCAAGAGTACCGATCTCATTGTTTGCAGCCATAACAGAAATCAGGATGGTCTCCGGTGTGATGGCTTTCTGAAGTTCATCCAGGTCAATGAAACCGTTCTCATCCACATCCAGATATGTGACCTTCGCACCGCGCTCTTTTTCAAGGTATTCGCAAGTATGAAGGATTGCATGATGCTCGATCTTTGTTGTGATGATATGGTTACCTTTATTCTTGTATGCCTCAAAAGTTGCTTTCAGAGCCCAGTTGTCAGACTCGGAACCGCCCGCTGTGAAATAGATCTCCTCTTTCTTGGCTCCGATCACGTCTGCGATCTGCTGTCTTCCTTTTGCGATGGCAGCTTTACTGTTTGCCGCAAAATCATAAACGGTTGAAGCATTTCCGTAAAACTCTGTAAAATATGGCAGCATTGCCTCCACAACTTCCGGTGCGGTCTTTGTGGTAGCCGCATTGTCCAGATATATCATTTTTCCCATTTTCTTTTCCTCCTGTTCAGGATAATTATTTTTCGTGTATTCTCCGGCTTTCTTCGATCAGCTCGCTGAGCATCAGTGTATCCACTGCATCCGTGATGCTGTCGTTGATCCTCTTCCACACTAATTTAGCTACACAGAGATCGGAGCCCTGGCAGCCACCGTCACCTTCTGTTCCCGGACATGTTGCAGCCTCCAGACCGCCCTCCAGGACACGAAGGATATCTCCCACTGAAATCTCTTCTGCCGGTCTTCCAAGGAAGTATCCTCCGGCTGCGCCGCGGACACTCTTCACAAGGCCCGCTTTCTTTAAAAGTGCCATCAGCTGCTCCAGATAGCTGACTGATATATTCTGACGGCCCGCAATACTCTGAAGCGAGACCGCTTCTTTCTCACTGTAAAGACCAAGGTCTATCAAAGCCTTAAGTCCGTATTTTGCTCTTGTTGACAGTTTCATCCGCTCACCTCTTTTTCAATTCCCAGTGTTTTCCTCGGATTTCATGTTTACTCTATCAGAAACATATGGTTCTGTCAAGACTAACTTCTTCATATACTGACAAAAAAGACTCAAGGTTATCCATGTCAAAAAAAATATTTTTCAAAGGAACCCTGATTCTTGCCTGCACAGGCCTTATCAGCCGTATCGCAGGTTTCTTTTATAGAATATTCCTCTCCCATGCCATTGGTGCGGAAGGTCTTGGCCTGTATCAGCTGGTTCTTCCTCTCCAGGGACTTATGGCCGCTTTATCCTATACAGGGATCCAGTCTGCTCTTTCACGTCTGATTGCGTCCAGACTTGCTCTTCAGGAGAAAAAGGAGGCACGGTTTTCGCTGGTCACAGGAACACTTGTGGCTGTCTTTTTTTCTGCTGCAGCCGGTTTTCTGATTTTTCGGCACACAGATTTTTTTGCTTCTGCAATCCTGCAAACACCGCAGACTGCCGGTCTTCTTCGCATAACAGCTGTCAGTATTCCGCTCTGTGCCATACACTCCTGCATTGACAGCTATTATTATGCCCGGAAAAAAGCCTCTGTTCCGGCTGTCGTACAGCTTTCGGAGCAGGCTGCACGGATCGGCACTACCTATATCCTGTATCTGATCTTTCTTTCCGAAGGACGTCCGATCACTGCATTGATCGCAGCGGGTGGCTCCCTTGCCGGAGAGGCTGCCGCTTCGCTGGTGTCGCTGTTGGTAGTTTCCTTCCATTTTGGAAATCACCCTGTACAAGAAAAAACTCCCGTCAGGGTCTTTCCGCTGATAAAGGACCTTTTCACACTGTCTTTTCCCATTTCCCTGAACAGGATCCTTCTGACACTTCTCAGCAGCATAGAAGCGGTCCTGATCCCACAGATGCTTCTACGTTCCGGCATGACAGCCTCAGACTCACTGAAGATCTATGGGATCTTTACGGGAATGGCACTGCCCCTGCTCCTGTTCCCTTCCACACTTACGTCTTCCGCCGCTGTGATGCTGATGCCTTCCATCGCACAGCTCGATGCACTGGGAGAACAGAAGCAGATCCGTCGTATCACAGACCAGACCTTTTTTCTGTGCATGTTCCTGGGATTTCTGTGCGGAAGCGGATTCTTTCTTTTTGGCCCATTCCTCGGAGCGCTGCTTTTTCACAGCCAGACTGCCGGCACCTACATACGGTATCTGTCCTTTATCTGTCCTTTTCTTTATACAAACATCATGCTCACCAGCATCCTGCATGGGCTTGGAAAACCGGGGATCTGTCTGCTCCACAGTATTGCCGGCATTCTCATCCGCATTTTCTCCGTTGTTTTTATAATTCCGGCAACAGGGATCCGAGGCTATTTTTACGGGATTTTTCTGGGTGAGCTGCTGCTTACTCTTCTACACGTGAAAGCGCTAAAATTTCCCTATCGACAATCGGACAATAATCGTTTATAATAAATAATCGAAATGTCTATAGTTATGGAGGAATAGAGTACTATGAGTTTTGAATTCATAAAAAAACTGCCAACTCCTGAGGAAATCCGCAATCAGTATCCCATCGATGCTGAACTTCAGGCTCTCAAGGAGAAACGCGATGCTGAGATTCGCGACGTTTTCACCGGAAAATCCGATAAATTCCTCGCTATCATCGGACCATGTTCTGCAGATAACGAAGATGCTGTATGCGATTATCTTTTAAGACTTCGCAAAGTTCAGGAAAAGATCGAGGATAAAGTCCTTATCATCCCGCGTGTTTACACAAACAAACCACGTACAACCGGTGAAGGATACAAGGGAATGGTCCATCAGCCAGATCCTGAGAAGAAACCGAACCTTCTTGCCGGACTGATTGCAATCCGTAAGATGCACATGCGTGCCATCCGCGAAAGTGGTTTTACCTGTGCAGATGAGATGCTTTACCCGGAGAACTACCGTTATCTTTCTGATCTTCTTTCCTACGTTGCTGTAGGTGCACGTTCTGTTGAAGATCAGCAGCACAGACTGACAGTCAGCGGCATGGACGTTCCGGCTGGTATGAAGAATCCTACCAGTGGCGACTACAGCGTTATGCTGAACTCCATCGTTGCAGCACAGGGCGCTCACCGCTTCATTTACAGAAGCTGGGAAGTTGAGACCACCGGTAACCCGCTCTCCCACGCAATCCTTCGTGGTGCGGTAAACAAACACGGAGAAGCTATCCCGAACTACCATTATGAGGATCTTCGTCTTCTCTATGACAAATACCACGCAAAGAACCTTGCCAACCCGGCAGTAATCGTGGATACCAACCACTCCAACTCCAACAAGCACTACGAGCAGCAGGTTCGTATCGCAAGCGAGGTTCTTCACAGCCGTCAGGTAGATCCTGAGCTTCACACTATGGTAAAAGGTCTCATGATCGAGAGCTATATTGAGCCAGGCAATCAGAAGATCGGTGTAGATCACATCTACGGAAAATCCATCACAGATGCATGCCTTGGATGGGATGAGTCTGAGAAACTGCTTTATACGATTGCTGAGAACTGCTAAGATCCGTCCGATCTGCAGTTTTAACAAATCAAGGGGTCCCTACGGGATTGCAAATATTCCCTTGACTGAAATGCACATCAAAAGAACCGACGTTCTTCCTTTTTTGGAAGCGTCGGTTCTTATTTTTTTCTGCTTAATATTATATTTCTGTTTACAGGTTAATGCCTCGGATGCGCCTTCATATACACATCGCGCATTTTTGCAACACCAAAATTCAAATAGATCTGTGTAGTGGAAATGTCCGAATGTCCCAGCATTTCCTGTACACTCTTTACATCCGCCCCGTTCTGCAGCATATGTGCGGCAAAAGAATGTCTCAGGGTGTGTGGTGTGATATCATGCTGGATTCCTGCTTCTTCCGCATATCCCTTCAGCACTTTCCAGAACCCCTGTCTGCTCATGGACTTTCCTGAACAGTTGGTAAAAAGGCTCTGTGTCTCATTTTCTTTCACAAATGTTCCACGGGCTTCTTTCAGATATTTCTCCATGGCATTCCTGCACACATTTCCCACAGGAATGACCCGTTCCTTCTCTTCATCGTGACAGACCACATAACCAAGCTGAAGATTCATATCCTCCAGATTCAGGTGAAGCAGTTCACTGACACGCATTCCTGTCGCATAAAGAAGTTCCAGCATGGCGCTGTCCCGAATTCCTTTCGGGGTATTCAAATCCGGCTGTCTCAGAAGTCTGTCCACTTCATCCACAGAAAGAATCTCCGGCATCCTCTTCTCAACCTTAGGTGGCTTCAGTTCCAGGGATGGATCTCTCTCAATCCGGCCTTCCTGCTGAAGATACTGAAACAGTGCACGGATCGAAGCCACATTTCTGGAAATGGTAGAAGAGGCAAACTGTCCTCTCTCCATGTAACTGAGATATCCCTCCAGTTCCAGCTCTCCCACTTCACGGATATCATAAATTCCACGCTCTTCAAAATATGCTGCCATCTTCTTCAGATCTCTCTGATATGACACCTCTGTATTATGAGATGTTCTTTTTCTATTATGTAAATATGTAATAAATTCCCGTATCTCTATGTCCATTCTCTTACATCCCGTTTCTAAATAACTCATTATCAACAAAATCGTAAAATCTGTATTCTTTTATGACTGAATTATACTGTGTATTTTACATAAAATCAAACGGTTTTTCAGCGCAAAACCACGCAATTTCAACACTTTCCGCCTCAAACCACCAAATATCGCAGATTTTATGGAAACCATCACTACATATTGTAAAAAATTTTTTCAAAAAAATTTCAGCCCCTTTACAACTTTCTCAAGAATCCACGGATTCAGGAAACTTTCCGCAAGAATTCCCCCTGTATACACCAGAAATGCAGTCATTCCCTGCCGGATATATAGCCTCGATTTCTGAGGTACAAGCCCATAGTTTTTCCAGATATCATAGGACTGTCTGTATACAAGACCAGCAAGATAAAAATACACCGGAATATAGATCACATACTGAGGAATCAGAAGTCCGGCCCCGGCCACACCTCCGTAAATACCAAATTCCAGCACGGATAAAGTCAGGATAAGTCCTGTCTCCATCCCAAGAATCAGCATATAAGCCACTGACAGCGGTACCCCAAATATGGTAAACCCACAGAAAAACAGAAAAAGAAAGAGTACTCCCCTGTGTCGTAACACTTCCAGCAAATATGCTCCGCCGGAAATATCTTTCCCCGCAAAATTCCGGATCAGATAGAAAGAAGCCAGGGTTTTCTGTTTCCATTCCATTTTCCAGATCAGATTCGGTATGATATTTCCCACCAGAAAACCGGTCAGAAAAAGAATCTCTGCCGGAAAACGACCAGCTGTTTTCCATTTTCTGCTTTCATTTCTTTTTTCCATTCACTCACCCTGTACCAGTTTACGTCCAAACTCTCCGTAATATAACCTGTTTCCGGGCAGCAAAAAAGCCGGCCAGCTATTAAAGCTGTCCGGCTTTCATTATTTCCAGAGTATTCTGTGAGTGAAAGCTTATTTTGCGTAATCAACCGCTCTGCTTTCACGGATCACATTAACCTTGATCTGTCCCGGATATTCAAGTTCTGCTTCGATCTGCTTTGCAATGTCTCTTGCAAGGAGAACCATATCTGCATCACTTACGTGATCCGGTACAACCATAACACGAATTTCTCTTCCTGCCTGAATAGCAAAAGATTTTTCTACGCCCTTGAACTCATTGGTGATATCCTCGAGCTGTTTCAGACGATTGGTATAGGTTTCCAGTGTCTCTCGTCTTGCACCAGGTCTTGCCGCGGAAATTGCGTCAGCAGCCTGTACAATACAAGCGATAAGAGATTCCGGTTCCACATCGCCATGATGGGACGCAACTGTGTTGATAACGATCGGGGATTCCTTATATTTCTTACAGAGATCCACGCCAATCTGGATATGAGAACCTTCCACCTCATGATCAATGGATTTACCAATATCATGAAGAAGTCCGGCACGTTTGGCCATACGCACATCCACACCGATCTCTCCTGCGAGAAGTCCGGAAAGCTGTGCAACCTCAATGGAATGTCTTAAAGCATTCTGACCATAACTGGAACGGAATTTCATACGTCCAAGAAGTTTCAGAAGTTCCGGATGGATTCCATGAACACCCACATCCATGGCTGCTGTCTCACCGTCTTCACGGATCTGTGTTTCCACTTCTTTCTGGGCTTTCTCCACCATCTCTTCAATTCTTGCCGGATGAATACGTCCATCCACAATAAGTTTCTCCAGAGCCACTCTGGCGATCTCTCTACGGATCGGATCAAACGCGGAGAGAACAACTGCCTCCGGTGTATCATCAATGATCAGATCCACACCGGTAAGTGTCTCCAATGTACGGATGTTACGGCCCTCACGACCGATAATCCTTCCCTTCATTTCATCACTTGGAAGCTGTACCACAGAAATTGTTGTCTCAGATACGTGATCTACCGCACATTTCTGGATAGCATTGACCACATATTCCTTGGCTTTCTTGTTGGCTTCTTCTTTGGCTCTGTTCTCAAGCTCCTTATAGAGTCTTGCAACATCCACCTTTACGTCATCTTCTACAGATTTCAGTAATTCTTCTTTTGCCTGTTCGGAGGTAAGACCTGAAACTCGTTCCAGTTCCCGTACTCCTTTTTCCTCAAGTTCATTTACTCGTTTTTCTTTTTCTTGTAACTCGTTAAATTTCGCTGTACATTCCAGCTCACGCTTCTCCACTGCATTGGCTTTTTTGTCAACAGATTCCTCTTTTGACAAAACTCGCTTCTCGTATCTCTGCAGCTCGTTTCTCCGTTCCTTGGTTTCCCTTTCCAGTTCATTTTTAGTTCGCAGAGATTCTTCCTTTACCTCAAGTAAAGTTTCGCGTTTCTTGGTCTCTGCTGCTTTCAATGCTTCATCAAGAATATTCCTTGCTTTATCCTCTGCTGTACCTACGATTTCCGCATCCTTGCGTACTTTCTTGTCAACAGCAACCTTGCAAGTAACAGGAACTGCAATAAGTAGCGTGACTACCACAGCGACAATAACACCGATAATTGTGCCTGCCACAGGAGCACCTCCTTATTTAGTTTTCATTGTACAAATACAACAATACAAGTTTAGCTGTTTTTCACATTTATGTCAAGTTTTTCTCATGAAAAAGCCGATTTTGGTTAGCACACATGAACTGTGACTTTTTTTGTATGGAATTATTCCATCTCGTGCTTCACACGGATGTTCATTTCTTCCAGAATATGAGAAATATCCTCGTACTTAAATGCTCTTCTGGCAAGGTACCCATAGAGTCTCCGCATCTGTCCTTCATCAAGCTCGGTATCCGGTGCATATTTCTTCTCTATGGTCTTCCGTAAAACGGCACGTTCATCGGGTTCCATAAGTTCTTCCATTTCCTCCCAGGCTTCCAGTGCAGTCTGACGGTCCACGCCTTTCATCTGAAGCTCGGAAAGGATCTTCTGGCGGCTCTTGGACTCCATGCGGAAAGAAATGTATGTCCTGGCATAACGGGCATCATTAATATAGCCGTAAGACTTCACATAGGCAATGGCATCCTCCACTGCCTCCGGTGAAAATTCAGCCTGACGGAGTTTATCCGTCAGGCCTTTCTCTGTACGATCCATATGTTCCAGAAGCCGCATGGCTTTCTTTCTTGCCCGGTTTCGTTCTTCCGGATTCAGCATGGATTATTCCTCTTCTTCCGTATCCGCTGTCTGTGTCGCAGCTTCTGCTGTTTCATCTGCCGGATCCAGGTGATACTGTACACGTACCTTCTTCTCGATCTCATCACGGATCTCCGGATGCTCTCTCAGGAACAGCTTGGCATTCTCACGTCCCTGTCCGATCTTATCACCCTCGTATGCATACCATGCGCCGCTCTTATTTACAATGGAGCAGTCTGCCGCAAGATCCAGGATGTCTCCCTCTCTGGAAATACCGGTTCCGAACATGATATCAAATTCTGCCTGTTTAAATGGAGGAGCCACCTTGTTCTTAACTACCTTCACACGGGTATGGTTACCTACCATCTCACCGCCCTGCTTCAGTGTCTCTACACGGCGTACATCCATACGGACAGATGCATAGAATTTCAGGGCACGTCCACCGGTTGTGGTCTCCGGATTACCGAACATTACGCCGACCTTCTCACGGAGCTGGTTGATAAAGATCACCACACAGTTGGACTTGCTGATAACAGCAGTCAGTTTACGGAGTGCCTGTGACATCAGACGTGCCTGCAGGCCCACATGGCTGTCTCCCATATCGCCCTCGATCTCTGCCTTGGGAACAAGGGCTGCAACAGAGTCCACGATCACGATATCCACAGCACCGGAGCGCACCATGGTCTCTGTAATCTCCAGAGCCTGCTCTCCGTTATCCGGCTGTGAAATGTAAAGATTATCAATATCCACACCGATATTCTTGGCGTAAACCGGATCAAGGGCATGCTCTGCATCGATGAATCCTGCGATTCCGCCTCTCTTCTGAACCTCGGCAACCATATGTAAAGCTACGGTTGTCTTACCACTGGACTCCGGTCCGTAGATCTCCACGATACGTCCCTTCGGCACACCACCTACGCCAAGAGCGATATCAAGGCTTAAGCATCCTGTAGGAACAGCCTCCACCTGCATATGGGAGCTGGAATCTCCAAGTTTCATAACAGAGCCCTTACCAAACTGCTTCTCAATATTTCCAAGGGCTGCTTCCAGCGCCTTCTGCTTCTCTTCACTGATCATTCTGCAATCTCCTATTCTTTCTTCTCTTCTATCGCTAAGTTTCCTGTTTTTTCGAACCTTTGTTCGTGTTTTCTGTATTACATAGTATTATAAAACGGAATGATTGTCAAGCAGAAAAAGCAGATAGAAAGGTTTCCCTTTTTATCTGCTTTGTAAAATGAATGCTCTTATTTTTTTACTGATCGTTGGTCAGTTTCAGTTTATCCAGGATATAGAACACAAGGCTTAATGCCATGGCAACCACGCACGCCAGCACCATACCTGTAAGCTCTACATTTCCAAGTTTCAGGGCAATTCTGGAAAGTCCCACAACAAAGACAACACTTGTCAGTGTCAGGTTTCTGGATTTGCTGTAATCCACGTGATTGTCAACCAGCATACGAAGTCCGGAAGTTCCGATCATTCCGTAAAGGAGGAAAGAAATTCCGCCGATAACCGGACCAGGGATAGTACTGATCAGGGCTGCCAGTTTGCCAAGGAAAGAACAGCAGATGGAAAGCACTGCCGCACCGCCGATAACCTGTACGCTGTAAACCTTTGTCACAGCCATAACACCGATGTTCTCACCGTAAGTGGTGGTCGGCACAGAACCAAGGCATCCGGAAACTGTGGTGGAGAAGAAATCCGCAAACAGGGATCTGTGAAGTCCCGGGTCTTTCAGAAGATTTCTTCCGACGATCTTTCCGGTTACGATCTGATGTCCGATATGCTCGGAAGTTACCAGAAGCAGTGCAGGGAAAATCGTCATGACAGCCTCAAAATTAAATTTCGGGGATGTAAAGTTGGGAAGGGCAAAAAACGCCGCTTCTCTTACCTGGGTAAAATCCAGAAGCCCACATGCACCTGCTGCCACATATCCGGCAATGATCGCGATCAGGATCGGAATAACAGAAAGAAAACCACGGAACAGAATCTGTCCGAATACCGCTACTCCAAGTGTCACCAGAAATACGATCACATTCTTCGGATCTACCTTGTCATCCAGAAGTCCTGCCGTACTTGCCGCATTTCCTGCAAGTTCCAGACCAATCAGTGCAACTACCGGTCCCATTGCCGCGGTAGGAAGCACGATATCAATCCAGTCCGTTCCACACTGACGGACAATAAATGCCACGCACATACCTGCAATACCAAGTACAACGAAACCGCCAAGGGCATACTCATAACCGTACTTGCTGATGACCAGAAGTGCCGGTGAAAGAAAAGCAAAACTGGAACCTAGGTATGCCGGTGCCTTTCCTTTTGTGATGAAAATAAAAAGAAGTGTTCCCACGCCATTCATCAGAAGCACGATGGCCGGATTGATGCCAAAAAGGAACGGCACCAGTACGGATGCTCCGAACATGGCAAACATGTGCTGGATACTTAACGGTATCAGCATTTTTACAGGTACTTTTTCCTCGACCTGTATGATTCTTTTTTCCACTCTCAAATCCTCCCGTTTTTTATTATCTCACCGATTATAGCACAGGTTTTCTCATCGTGGGAGATTTTTTCCACAAATATGCGGATACTATGTGGTATACTGTTGTTATCTCCGGGAAAACAGATAGTTCACGGAAATGTAAGTACAATCTGTTCCGGATAATTTTTCAGAAAGGACTTTTCTTCTATGAAAGCATACGAACGACTTTTATCCTATGTAAAAATATTCACACCAAGCAACGAAGAGAGCACTTCTTCCCCTTCTTCCCAGTGTCAGTTTGATCTGGCGCATGTCCTTGTAGAGGAACTGAAAGGACTTGGTATCTCTGATGTAAGTCTGGATGAGCACTGCTATGTTTATGCTCATCTTCCGGCCACAAAAGGACTGGAACACTGCAAAACCCTCGGCTTTATCGCTCATATGGACACCGTTTCCGATTTCTGCGATCATGCGGTCATCCCTGTGATCACTGAAAATTACGATGGAAAAGATCTTCCTCTTGGCACAAGCGGCAGAACTCTTTCCCCGGAAATGTTTCCACACCTTACTTCTCTTGCCGGACGGACACTCATCACCTCAGACGGAACCACAATCCTGGGTGCTGACGACAAGGCCGGCATTGCGGAGATCCTCACAGCGCTGGAGCATATCCTTAAGGAAAAAATACCTCACGGACCTCTCTGTGTTGCATTTACGCCAGATGAAGAGATCGGCATGGGACCGGCTCACTTCGATGTAAAAAAATTCGGTGCAGATTACGCCTATACCCTGGACGGTGATACAGAAGGCGAGATCCAGTACGAAAACTTCAACGCCTGCAGTGCAAAAGTAATTTTCCAGGGCGTCAATGTCCATCCCGGTTCTTCCAAAAATACCATGGTCAATGCTGCCCTTGTTGCCATGGAATTTAATTCCATGCTCCCCTCTGCGGATACGCCAAGGAACACAGAGGACTATCAGGGATTTTTCCATCTGTGCTCCATGAAAGGAGATGTTTCCCAGGCTGAACTTCAGTATATTGTCCGGGATCACGATGCCGCTTCTTTTGAAGTCCGCCAGAAAACCCTTGCACATATCACCAAAATTCTCAACGAAAAATGGGGTGAAGGTACCGTGACCCTTACCATCACCCAGCAGTACCGCAATATGAAAGAGATCATTGATACCTGCCCGTGGCTGATCACCCTGGCAGAGGATGCCTGCCGTGCCTGCGGTGTCACACCGCTAATCTTGCCTATCCGTGGCGGCACAGACGGAGCCCAGTTAAGTTTCATGGGACTTCCCTGCCCGAATCTGGGAACCGGCGGACATGCCTATCACGGGCCTTATGAGCACATTACTGTTGAAGGAATGGATGCTGCTGTAGATGTTACCCTTGAGATCATAAAACTGTTTTCCCAGAGAAAAGATTGAGAAAATCCCCTTAAAACCCTGCATCACCAGAAATCTGATATAAACAAAAAATACCCACAGATCCTCCGGCCGGTTATTTGCCGGAATAAATCTGTGGGTATTTCTATACCATATAAAATTCATCTGAACCAGGTCGAATCAGACGAAGACTTCCTTGATTCGGTCAAATGATCTTCATCATTCTCGCCAGTTTCTTCATATACCTTCCACCAGGCATCATGCCCAGATCTTCTTCACTTGGCTTACTTACAAACAGATATACAATAAAGTATACTGTAGCAGCCAGGATCACGGAAATACCAAGGCAGATCACATTGGAATGGATCAGCGCATACAGTCCGTAATATACCACTCCCGCAACAACTCCCATTGGAATAGATGCCAGGAACGGGCTTAAATAAGCACTTCTCCATGGGTTCTTGTAACCCATATATTTCTTGATGGAACGGTCGTTGAGAAGACACATCACAACCGCATAGACGATCTGTGCGATGACGATGGTATAAACGCCAAGGTTGGTAAATACCAGAAGCAGTGCCATGGCGATTACATCGGCCACCAGAGCGATAGCTGCATGGATCATCGGAAGTTTCGGCTTGCCGATTCCCTGAAGTACACCGTTGGTGATATTGGAGTTACCGTTGAGGATAATGGTAATTCCTCCCAGAATCAGAAGCTGTCCGCCTACACCATTGGTTCCCGGGAAGATCAGTCTTGTGATCGGTCCGGAAAGAACTGCAAGACCTACTGCCGCCGGAATGGAAATCAGCATGCTGATCCAGGTGGCACGGTCGGTCTTCATATTGGCACCCTCAATATCATGCATGGCATAATGTGCAGAAACCTCCGGAATCATGGAAGTAGGTGCCGTACTTGCCAGAGTCAGCGGAATATTGATCAGTGTCATATAATATCCATACTCGGAATACAGCGTCTGAATCACGTTCTTGGCAGCACCTTTGATGTCCATAATGCCAGAATACATATAGCTGTTGATATATCCGTTTACATTGTAGATAAAAGCGCTGAGAATGATCGGCATGATGATAAGCACAATATTGCTCATTACATGGCCCATACTCTCATTTACGGAATGATGGTCATTGGCGATCCTTTTTCGAATGATCTTGCGGTTTACCCCGTAGACAATCAGCATAAAGATCAGAGCGGAAGCCACACCGGCACCGGTACCCATGGTAGCACCTGCCGCACCCCAGCGATGAACCAGATCCATATCTCCTGTTGCGGAGAAATGCTGAATAAATACATGTGACATCAGAAGCGCAAAGGTTGCCACAAAAATCTGTTCAATAATCTGTGAGATCGATGTCGGCATCATATTGCGGTATGCCTGGAAATATCCGCGGAATACACCGCACAGACCGGACATGAAAATTGTAGGCGCAAGCATCTGCAGTGCCAGACGGGCATTTGCCATACTGTCCGGAACCAGGATTCCCGCTCCAAATACACAGACAAGTGCCACGATACCGCCGGCAACTGCCGCATAGATCAGTGCACCGTAAAATACTTTCTGTGCATCTTTATATCTGTGAAAAGCGATCTTCTCCGCCATGATCTTGGATACCGCCTGTGGAATACTGAAAGACGCGATCATCAGCAGAATGAAATATACATTCTGTGCAAACTGGAAAAGCGCAAAACTCTGGCTTCCCAGTGTGGTTGAAAGCGGGCTCTTGTACAGCATTCCGATGATCTTGGAGATCAGCGCCGCTACCATAAGAAAAGAGGCGTTTTTCACAAGTGTGTTATCGTTTTTTTTACCCATTTTACTTTTCCTAACTTAAATATTCTCGATCTGCCAGTCAATGGGTTCTTCCCCGTTGGCTTTCAGAAATTCGTTGGCCTTACTGAAATGCTTGCATCCGAAAAATCCCCGATAAGCAGAAAGGGGACTTGGATGTGGTGCTTCCAGGATCAGGTGCTTCGGATTGTGAAGCATGGATGCCTTCATCTGGGCAGGCCGACCCCAGAGAAGAAATACGATCGGACGGTCCTCCTCATCCAGGATCCGGATGGCAGCATCGGTAAACTGTTCCCAGCCGATTCCTCTGTGTGAATTGGCCTGATGGGCACGGACTGTCAGCACTGTGTTTAAAAGAAGCACGCCCTGTTTTGCCCATTTTTCCAGATTACCATTGTTTGGGATGTAACATCCCATATCATCCTCAAGTTCTTTATAAATATTCACCAGAGATGGTGGTGTTTCCACACCTTTTTTTACGGAAAAACAAAGCCCGTGGGCCTGTCCGTCATTGTGATAGGGGTCCTGTCCCAGGATCACAACCTTTACCTGATGCAGCGGCGTAAAATGAAACGCATTGAACAGATCTTCCGGAGGCGGAAAAATCTTTCTTGTTCGGTATTCTGTCATCACGGTTTTATAAAGTTTGGCATAGTAAGGCTGATGAAACTCACCTTTCAGCGCCTCCTGCCAGTCTCCTGCTATAGGAGCCATATCCTTCACCTCTCATCCAACTTATCTTCTCACGGAAATTCCTTTTTCCGCAAGGTAATCCTTCACTTCACGGATTTCCAGTTCTTTGTAGTGGAACAGAGATGCTGCCAGTGCCGCGTCTGCTCCGCCTTCAGTCAGTGCATCATAAAAATGCTCCAGAGTTCCGGCACCACCGGAAGCGATCACAGGAATGGAAACCGCATCTGCAACGGCTCTTGTAAGTTCAATGTCGTATCCTGCTTTTGTTCCGTCGCAGTCCATGCTGGTAAGAAGGATCTCACCTGCACCGAGTTCTTCCACCTTCTTCGCCCATTCAAGAGCATCAATACCGGTATCCAGTCTTCCGCCATGTTTGTAGATATTCCAGCCGCCATCCGGCCTTCTCTTGGCATCAATGGCAACTACCACACACTGGCTTCCGAATTTCTGTGCAGCTTCATGGATCAGCTCCGGACGGTCGATGGCTGCAGAATTTACAGAGATCTTATCTGCGCCTTCGCGGAGAAGTTTCCGGAAATCATCCACAGTACGGATTCCTCCGCCTACGGTAAAGGGGATAAATACATTGGCAGCAACGGCTCTTACCATATCTACCACCGTATCACGCTCCTCACAGGAAGCAGTGATATCAAGAAAAACAAGCTCGTCCGCACCGGCTGCGTCATAAGCTTTGGCAATTTCCACCGGATCTCCGGCATCTTTCAGATCAACAAAATTCACGCCTTTTACTACACGTCCTTTATTTACGTCCAGACATGGGATAATTCGTTTTGTAAACATGATTATGCCTCCTCCTTTCCGGTGCCTGCCTCAAGTGCCGCAAAATTCTCAAGGATCTTCAAGCCCCACCGGCTGCTCTTTTCCGGGTGAAACTGGCATGCAAATACATTCCCTTTCTCCACAGATGCGTGAATACATGTACTGTACCGGGTGGTCGCTTTCACGATCTCTTCATCTTCTGCCTGAAGATAATAGGAATGTACAAAGTAAACGTATGTGTTTTCCGGAATATCTTTAAATAATCTTCCCTTGTTCTGAAGATGCAGAGAATTCCAGCCCATATGTGGAATCTTCAGTCCCGGGCTTGGCGGGATCCGTAAGATCTTTCCTTTCAGGATTCCAAGGCCTTCCACTCCCGGTGTCTCATCACTGCTCTCAAAAAGCAGCTGCAGTCCAAGACAGATTCCAAGAAAGGGGGTTCCTTTTTCTACAATCTCATGTATCACCGGAACAAGTCCGTATTTATTGAGATTCTCCATAGCATCACCAAAACTTCCAACACCTGGAAGAATTACTTTATCTGCTTTCAGAAGCACCTGGGGATCTCTTGAGACGACAGTCTCCTGTCCCAGATACTGAAGTGCTTTTTCCACACTTTTTATGTTTCCTGCATCGTAGTCAATGATTCCTATCATAATAATGCTTCCTCCTGCTCTTTTGTATCTCGATATTCCTCTCTCACCTTCGATTTACATTGATTTAGTATAACGCAAAAACAGGCGGTTGCAAAGACTTTTCTCCGCTGCCGCCCGTTTTTGTGCATTATCACACTAAAGTTTCATTATTTCCGATCCAGTGTAAACCAGAATTCCACACCATTGTCAAAGTTCTGCACGCCATATTCCTGGTTCATGCTTTCCATGATGGCTTTTACAATGGATAAACCAATACCGCTTCCGCCGTATTCCCTGGTTCTCGCTTTATCAACTTTATAGAATTTATTCCAGAGATTTGGCACATCCGCTTCCGGGATCGGAGTTCCGGTGTTAAACACACTGATCTTCACACGGTTATCCTCATCCTGGAGCTTGATCTCGATCTCCCTCTCTCCGTCCAGATGATTCAGGGCATTGCTTACATAGTTTGTCACGACCTCTTCGATCTTAAACTCATCGGCCCATACATAAACCGGCTTCTCTGCCTCAAAAATCACATTGGCCTCTTTCTGTCCGATCATGATGTTCATGGTCTGGAGTACGCCACGGATCAGGGATACGATATCAAACCGCTCCATCACAACTGCATCTTTGCCGGATTCCAGCTGGTTCAGGGTAAGAAGATTTTTTACCAGTTTATTCATCTTGGAAGCTTCATCCATAATGACATCGCAGTAGAACTCTCTGCTCTCAGGGTCATCGGAAATGTTTTCTTTCAGACCTTCTGCGTAGCCCTGGATCAGAGCGATGGGAGTTTTCAGCTCATGAGATACGTTATCCAGAAATTCTTTTCGCATCTTGTCGATCTTGATCTTATCCTCAATGTCCCGCTGCAGTTCATTGTTCGCGGATTTCAGTTCACTGATGGTGGTCTCAAGCTGTGAAGACATCCGGTTGAAATTATCTCCCAGGACATCGATCTCATTGCCCACCTTGCTCTCGTATTTTGCCTCAAAATCCAGATCCGACATTTTTTTTGAAAGATCTGTAAGCTCACTGATGGGACGGGTGATCCGTCTGGTCACAACCATAATGATCAGGCCGCTTAAGATTATGATCATCAGGCCTACCACAAAGTAGAACTTATTGGAAATATTGGCGCTCTCCCGGATGCTTTCAAGTGGTGTCCTTATAATAAAATAATGATCATCATCCAGCTGTCCCCAACATTCCACATAATCCATTCCCGCAAACCGGTCGTGGGACTGCTGAATCGTATAGTTGTCGCCTTCTTTCAGAGTCCGGCTCTTATCTCCGTCCTCATCCAGATCGTAGACATAGCCAAACAGTTTGCTCTGAAGCATTTTTTCATTTTCGCCCCAGGAAAGCCAGCTGGTATTGCTGCTGTCGATGATGACCCAGGAAAGATTGTTTCTGGAGCTTGCCCTTTGCACCTCATCCGGGATACTTTCTGATCCTTCCCCGCTGTCGCTGTTCATCATCTTGTCAATATCTGTATTTTCCAGCGTTGTGCGGAGATCCAGAAGCACATCGATTTTTTTTGTTACATAATATTTTTCAAGAAAAGCTCCGTTGATCACGGTGATGGTCAGAATGGATAAAAACAGCAGACCGATAAAATATGCGGTGATCTGATGGCGGAGACTGTGGATTTTTTTCTGCCTTTGTTTTTTCTTTGGCTTTTTCATTCTCCTACCTCAAACTTGTATCCCATACCCCAGACTGTCTTGATGTACTCTCCTTTGTCGCCCATTTTGCTTCTCAGCTTCTTGACATGGGTATCAATGGTTCTTGCATCTCCAAAGTAATCATAATTCCACACAGAATTGAGGATTTTTTCTCTGGAAAGGGCGATTCCCTCGTTTTCCAGGAAATATGTCAGAAGCTCGAATTCCTTGAAACTTAAATCCATCGGTTTATCATCTACCGTTGCCTGATGTGCCGCCTTGTCGATAACGATGCCGCCTGCGGAAAGTACCTCGTCCGGGTTACTCTGTCCGGTTCTTCGAAGGATGGCTTCTACACGTGCCACCAGAATCTTTGGGCTGAAAGGTTTGGAAATGTATTCGTCTACCCCAAGTTCAAATCCCAGAAGTTCATCACGTTCATCGCCTCTTGCTGTCAGCATGATAATCGGAACCTTGGAATTCTTGCGAATCTCACGGCATACTTCCCAGCCGTCCATCTTCGGCATCATCACGTCCAGGATCAGCAGTGCGATGTCTTTTTCTTTATAAAAAATATCCATGGCTTCCTCACCGTCACCAGCTTCCAGTACTTGAAAATTCTTTTTAGTAAGGAAATCTTTTACCAGTTTTCTCATTCTGCTTTCGTCATCTACTACAAGAATCTTTAATGCGTCCATTCTATCTTCCTCCGTTTCTATGATTATCCCTCTGTCATGTATATTCTCGTCATTTATACTGGTAATATATCACAGGTTTGTGTTGTGTGTGTGAACGTAATTTCATTTTTTAAGAAAATTTTGTGTAAAGCAAATATAAAAAAGAGAACCCTTTCACATTCAAAAGAATTCTCCGATTTTTTCTCCCATAAGTACTCTTGTTTCCATTCCTGCCTGTGAATTTTTGAGGATATCTTCATCTGGCTTTACCGCATTTTTTTCGGTGATCAGCACAATGGTGGAACCTCCGAAAGCAAAATTGCCTTTTTCCTCTCCGCGTTTCACAGATGCCCTTCTTGGCCGGTTTTCGATCTTCCCCACAAAGAGAGCGCCAACTTCCATCATCAACACGGTACGGAAATTTTCTGTTTTCAGAAGGGAATATTCCCGGCTGTTTTCTTTATAAATAGGACAGGCATCGTTTGCTACGGGATTGACTGTATGCAGGATTCCCGGGATTCGGATCCGCCTGGACTCTGCTGCATTGTCCGGGTAAATATATCTGTGATAATCCTGGACACAGAGACGAAGGACCCACACATAGCCACCCTGATATCTTTTTCCAAGGGAAGGATTTCTTAAAAGTTCCTCCACTGTATAGCCGGTCTGTTTGATATGAAGACGGGCTTTTTCATCCACAGGATATACGCTGGCACGACAGTCACAGGGACTGATAAAATGCCCTGGTTCCATATCGATCCTGCGGGCATCTTTTCGGATCTTACGCTTAAAGAAATCATTGTAGGAAGTATATTTCCGTTTTTCATAATCACTCATATCCAGATGATTGAGCCGGATAAACGGTTCCACCGCTGCCGCCGAAATCCTGGAATCCAGAAATTTTCCCATGGCAATGGAAACAGCCGGATTGACCAGGGGACGGATCATCATACGCCCGGCCACTGAACCATAGATCTTTTCCAATAGATTATTCTGAAAAGAATCCTCTTCTTTAATATTTCCCTTTCTGTCTGCTGTCCGGATCATAAGCTACCGCCTCTCTCCATGGAAAGTTTGTAGAGATAATTGAATTTCCACCATCCTTCATTGTAGAAAAGGACCAGAAGAACTGCCACTGCAACTACCGCAACGATGATCACCAGCTCCCGGTTGGTCGGCTTACGGAATTTAAAATCCAGGATAAACAGAAGTCCTACTGCCAGCATTGCAATGTGAAGGATCACCACGAACCATTTATACTCCGGAAAAAGCAGTGATACCACAAACAGAAGAGGCAGAATCACGGACATGGACGTGATGGGAAGTCCCTGATAATATTTCCGGTTCTCGGAAGTTTCATTCTGGCGTTTCTCTTCCATAACATTGAAATATGCCAGGCGGATCAGGCCTGCAAGGCCATAGAATAAAAGAATGGCAATTCCGTAAATATGATACATACCAAGTTTAAATCCCAACACAATGGGAAGGATTCCAAAACAGACGATATCTGCAAGGGAATCGATCTGAATTCCGAAACACTTCTCATCCTCCGTTCTGTTCTTCTTGGTTCTCGCAATCTTTCCGTCAAACATATCGCACAGTCCGGAAAATGCCAGACAGCACACTGCTGCCGAAATATGGTCTGTCACAGCGCAGAAGATCCCGATCATGGAAGACACTACGCTTATGTAAGTCATTATTACCGTGTAATCATAAAATCCTATCATTTGCACACCTCATTTTTTCTCTTTCGATTACTTTTTCCCAATAGTCAGCTGCGCCACTACTGTAAACACTGCACTGATCAGCAGTTCCCCGTAATATCCAAGACCTCTGCTAAGTACCATTCCCGGAAGCAGAAGTCCTCCGAATACCGGGCTGAAAATATTAAGGAACAACGTCTCACTGATTCCCATTCCTCCCGGAAGCGGCAGCATATCCACAGATACCGAGATCACTGCCTGGAGAAAAAGGATCTCCCAAAATCCGGTACCGTGAAGGCCAAATGCCTGATATACAAACCAGGTTACCGCAAACAGTGCCATACGCTGAATAAAAGTGATTCCAATAACTTTAACGATCACAAATGGATTATTCTTCAGATATGCCGCAGTATTTCGGTAAGTATCCATAGAATCTTCCAGTTTTTTCAGCCGCTCCTCTTTTTTCTTCATCAGATGAAACCGCTCCAGAAGTTTCATTCCCTTTACCAGGATCGCTTTTGCCAGAAGGGGATGGAACACCAGGATGGTCATAAATGTAACGCAGAAAATATTCAGTGCCAGACCCAGATAAAACACCGGCAGGATTCCTTCCAGATATTTATGGAGAAATCCTCTTCCGAAAATCGCGATTCCCACACCGATCACCACAAGCACCAGTTTATAGGTGATGGTTACAATCATCAGGATCACCGTTGATACTGGAATGGAAATCTTTTCTTTTTTCATATAGTAGATCTGCATGGGCTGTCCGCCACTGGCGGACGGTGTGATACAGCTGAAAAAAAATCCCACAGAAGAAAACAGAAAGCAGGTTTTCTTTTTCAGACGGATCCCACTGGATCTCATCATGTACCAGATGATGATGGATTCCCCCCAGATAAAAAATGCTACCAGTGCAATTCCCGGAACCAGCCACCGTTTATCTGCTCTGTGTATGGCATCCATCATGGAAGATAAATCTTCTCCGTGAAAAACACCGTAGATAGTCAGGGCGAACACGACTGCCAGGAACACTCCGTTAAATATGATCTTTTTTTTGCTCTTCATCACTTGGCACCTTCTGTATATCTGTTGATTTTCTTCTCAATTTTAGTTCCGAACCGTTCATAAATATGCCAGATCTCTGTTTTCTGTCCCAGCATAAAGCATATCTGTGCCAGGATTACACCACCGGCCACATCCACCAGTACATGCTGCTTGGTAAAAAGAGTTGACAGAAAAACCAGCACAGCCAGCACAAAGGATACGCCCTTGTACCACGCCGGAATTCTTTTCTGATCTTTGATCCCCAGGAAACAGAACCAACTTACCAGACAGTGGATGGATGGAAAAAGGTTATCCGCCGCATCAATGGAATAAAGCCACCCTGCCAGCAGATTCCAGAACCCGCTTCCTTCGATCATCGGTCTTGTATTGGTTGTTGGATATGCCAGAAATATGATCAGACACACGCAGCGGGATATAAAATCCGCGGTAAAAAAACGATAAACCTGTTCCTTCTCCTGCCTTGCCGCAAGGATATAATTCACTGTCCAGAATATATAACAGCCGAAATAGACAATTAAAAACTGCGGCACAAACGGGAGCCGCAGGTCAAGACTACTTTCTATGTTGTGATGGTACCAACCGCCTGCAATTGCCCTTGAACCGGAATATACAAGACAGTTAAATACAAATGAAAAAACAAGGGGAAAAAGCCCGTACGCAGGTACGACCCCTGTTACATATTTCCAAAAACGTTTCATAAATTCACGCCTCATTATTTTATTGATCTCAGGAAGAAAACGTATTTTTTCCTGATGTTTTCTGTTACTCACAGTATAACAGTCGGGGCGTATGGTTTCAACTAAATATGGGAATTTTAAGAATTGTTAAGATTTCAGTTCAGCTAATTTTTCTTTTTTGTTCATACTTTTTTCAGAATGACGTCACAGAATGACCACAAAATGTGAGTATATTATTAGATGTGCAAAGGGTACTACCTTTGATAACACTTTTTTCTTTTTCATACTGCCGGGGCTACCTCCAAACAAAGCCCCGGCCTCCTTCCTTTTTATTTCCCCATTTTTTTAATTGTACCATGCAAGACGTACACTGGACGGATGTACTTCTTTTGTCATCCAGTCCACATCGTTGGTGATCCAGTCCATGATCCCCAGCTGACGTGTTTCCCATGCGATGGTTGCCTCTCTTGCTTCCGGTGTTTCTTCCACTTCCATGGTGGTGTCGATCTCATCATATCCAAAAATATATCCGCCTGCGCTCCAGATGCTGAAGTTGCTGTCCGGGCCCGGATCTATTGTATCGCCTCTCTGTGCTACAAGTCCGTCATGACGAGCCTTGTATTCTTCCTCACAGCCGTCTTTTAATTTTGTCATGAACATTCTGTGGCGGATCAGCTCTTTGTTTTCTCTCACAACACCAAAATTATGATACATCAGACGCATGTCTTTTCCAGGAGTGGAGATCCAGGTAAATGTATCCTGGATTTTTTCAGTCAGTGCTGCTTTTACTTTCTCCTCTTTTGGAGAGATCACAGCTCCGTCTGCATTTTCATAATATCCGAAGATCAGGTCTGCAGCATTCCAGATGCTGAAATTATGAATGCCGTTGCGATCCAGATATGCGGTAAGCTCCGGCCAGATTTCGCCTAAGGTCTTACGGTAATCGTTCATTTTTCCTTCTTTTACTTTCATTGCAAAAGCATGTCGTTCCATTTATCTTTCCTCCTGTTGTCTTTTTCTCTCCACATTCTGAATTGATTTTATCACTTTTATCCTGCATTTACAATTATGAAGACATATTTGTCAGACAGATATTCGTACTCTGCATTCAGTACTTTCTCAGGCCAGATAAAACATCACCATCAGAGGCATGGTTATAATACTTACCAGCGTTGTCATTACATTGATGGTGCTGGCATAGACCGGATCCTGGTCGTAGAGCTGCGCCAGTTGAACAACCGTTGTTGCCGACGGTGTAATCACCGCCATCAGACTGATCAGAAGGATTGTTTTTCCATCTTTTACCAGCGACGCCACTGGCAGATATTTCAAAAGCAGAAGTATAATCAGCGGAGTCACCACCATTTTCAGGATCGTGATCAGATAGATCCTTAAATGGCTGAAAATATCTTTCCAGTCTACCTCCGTCATGGTCATTCCAAGCATGATCATGCACACCGGTCCCAGAGTAGCCGAGATCTGGCTCATGGCGTTTCCAAGGATCACCGGCAATCTGATCTGTGTGAAAAACAGAACAATGCCCAGGATAATGGCGATCAGATTGATGTTGCAGAGGATTTTTTTCCAGTTGACGCCTGCCTTTGACTCCATCAGAGACTGACCATGAGTCCACATCAGGATCATCTGTACGCTTAAAAACGCACTGGCGTAGATCACCCATTTTTCACCAAGTACTACGGTTACAAGTGGAATCACCAGATTTCCGGAATTGGAATAGATGATGGATTCTTTTTCCACCACACTTAATTTCAGCGGTTTGCCGATGATCTGGATAAATACCAGAAGGAAAATATGGATCAGGACGGCTGCTGCCATTGCCAGAAGAAAACCATCCCGGATGCTTCTGGAATATTCAATCTGAAAAGCATTGATCATCACGCATGGCATGATGATGTAAATGCAGAGGACAGAGAGCGTCTTGCTGCTTTTTGCATCAATCAGTCCACGTTTTACCACCGCAAACCCGCAGGCCATCATCAGAAAAAATACGATGATCTGCTGCAATAATTGTAAAGTTATCATTTTCTTTTCTCTCCCCTCGCACGCATCAGTTCTGTCCCAGCTCTTTCAAGGCCGTCTGAAGCTGCGTGTCTTCCTCATGTGTAAGTTCTGCCCAGTCTGTAATGTCTCCGGAAAGCTCTGCCTCCACATCCGGAGTGATTCCTTTTTTGTTGATGTCATTGCCCTTTGGTGTAAAATATTTCGCGATGGTAATCTTTACCGCACTGCCATCGGTAAGTGGCTGGATGGTCTGCACCACGCCTTTTCCATAAGTAGTTGTCCCTACGATGGTTCCAATCCCGTAGTCCTTCACTGCTCCCGCAAAAATCTCCGATGCACTGGCACTGTTTCCGTTTACCAGAACAGCCAGCGGTATATCCAGTTCATTTTTTCCGTCGCAGGTTTCCTCTTCCCGTTTTCCGTTTTTGTCCTCTGTATAAACGATCAGTCCTTCCGGAAGGATCTGGCGGAGTATATCACAAACTGTATTCAGAAGCCCTCCCGGATTATCACGGAGATCGACTACCAGTTTTTTCATTCCCTGACTTTTAAGATCTGCAAATGCTTTTTTATACTGATCACTGGTTACCTCGGAAAACTCGGAGATCCGGATATAACCGGTGTCTCCGGAAAGCATCTCATGGGAAACAGTCTTGATCTCCACATCCCGGATCTCCACTTTGATATCCTGGGTTTTCTCTTCATTTTCTCTCTGTATGGTCAGTGTTACAGAATCTTTCTCGCTGTCACGAACCATGGAAGCAATATCGGAAGTTTCTTTTTCTGTGACATCCGTCCCATCTATTGCTTTGATCACGTCTCCGGTTTTCAGCCCTGCCTGTTCTCCAGGTCCGCCTTCATAAAGCTGTACCACTGTTGCCCCTCCGTCGTTATCTTTCTGAAGGACTGCCCCGATTCCCACATAGGAACCTTCGTTGGATGTATTCAGCTCTTTATACTGTTCTGCCGTATAATAAGTGGAGTATGGATCCTGCAGTCCACTGAGCAGACCTGCATAAAGTCCTTCTCTCAGACTGCTTTCATCCTTTTCATCCAGATATTCTTCATCGATCAGCTCTTCCAGGTAATTCAGCTTCTGGACTGTCTTCATATCTGACAGCGCATTTCCTTTGGGAAACAGAACTTTCTGGTAGCTGACAAACCCGGCTCCTGTCACAACAAGCGTGGCTGCCACTCCGATGGCTACGCCTTTTTTGAACTCTTTATTTTTCATATCTTTCCTCTTTCTTTATATACCGAAAACGGCTGCCGGTTTTCCGACAGCCGCTGCTATAAATTATTTTCTTATACTCTGAGATGTTTTCTTGTTGTGAAGAAGCTTCCCAGAAGACCGATTCCAACACCAAGACCAAGACCCATGGGGATCAGTCCTTCATAGATCTGCCAGATCGGAATAAAATCCACAATACCGGTGAGCACATTGAATTTCATCAGGATAAACTCAACTGCAGAATTATACAGGAAGAACAGTCCAACCAGCGGAATGGCTGCGCCGATCACACCCAGAATAATTCCTTCCAGAAGGAATGGAAGACGTACAAATGCATCGGTAGCTCCTATATATTTCATAATACCAATCTCTTCCTTACGGACCGAAATACCCATCGATACAGTATTGCTGATCAGGAATACAGAAATGATCAAAAGGATTGCAATGACGGCAATGGATACATAAGAAACCAGTTTGTTAATAGATCCCAGTGTCTTAGAAGCCTGCTCAGACTGATTTACCTTGCGGACATGATCCAGACTCTGGATATAATTTACCAGCTCTGTCTGCTTGGTGATATCGTTAAGATATACCTGATAGTTGGAAGAATTGGCAAGAGGATTATCATCCTTAAATCCATCTGCTGCATCTTCATCGCCAAAATATTTCTGTTTATAATCTTCCCACGCCTGGTCTGCAGACTGATAATCCATTCTGGCAACTTCCGGTCTGGCCTGAATGGCATCACCGACTGCCTGGATCTCTTCCTCTGTAGTTCCCTCATCAAAGAATACCGTAATTGGCACTTCTTCTTCTACTTTATGTGCTATGGAATTTACGTTGTTAACAATGGAATAGAAAATTCCTACCAGAAAGATGCATGCAGCCATTGTAATGATACATGCCAGGGAAAACATCCAGTTTCTTTTTATATTCTTAAATCCCTGCTTCAGGGTATACCAGATCGTACTAGGCCTCATGATATCCTCCCTCTTTCTCATCGCTGATGATCTTTCCATTGTGCATGGTGACTACTCGTTTACGCATGGCATTGACGATGTCTTTGTTATGGGTGACTACCAGAACGGTGGTTCCTCTGTCATTGATCTGCTCCATCAGAGCCATGATCTCCTCGGAAGTCTTCGGATCCAGGTTTCCGGTTGGCTCATCTGCCAGAAGGATGTCCGGGCGGTTTACCAGTGCTCTGGCAAGGGCAACTCTCTGCTGCTCACCACCGGAAAGTTCATCCGGATATGCCTTATATTTCCCTGCAAGACCTACTTCCTGGAGAACCTCCGGAACACGTTTACGGATCACGCGGGTCGGTCTTCCGATAACACGCTGTGCAAATGCTACGTTCTCATATACATTACGGTCTTTTAACAGGCGGAAATCCTGAAATACTACGCCAAGCTTTCTGCGATATTTGGCCACACGTCTGTGTTTCATCTTCTCCAGACGTTCTCCGCTGACTGTAATGGTTCCATTGGTAGAATCCAGCTCTTTCATCAGAAGCTTGATCAGTGTGGATTTACCGGAGCCACTGCTTCCTACTACAAATACAAATTCCCCTTTATCAACATGTAAGTTCGCATGATTCACAGCCGGAAGACCCGGACCATAAGATTTGCTCACATCTACAAGATCGATCATATGTATCCTCCTCTATATTGCAAAAGCATAATTATCTTAACTTTTTTGTAACATTATTGTAATATATATCTCGCATAAATGCAAGAATAAATTTTCCAAGCTGTAACAGCCCTCTTCGAGTTATTTATTTTATAATAAAAATGCAAAAAATACAATAGAGCCCCAAGGGTTATCTGTGAAGTTCATGTGAAATCTTCAAATTATTATTGAAGGCACACGATATCCCGCTGCAAAAAAATCATACAAAAACTGCCGCCCATTCCGGTAAGGAGCAGGCAGCAGTCAAAAAATCTGATCTGATGATATTAATATTCAAGCGTTTCCATGTACTTCATATAACGCACAACCATCAGTGCAATCTTAAATGTGATGGCATCCTCAAACACCCGAAGATCCAATCCGGTACTCTTCTGGAGTTTATCCAGGCGGTATACCAGTGTATTTCTGTGAATGTACAGCTGACGCGAAGTCTCGGATACATTCAGGCTATTCTCGAAGAATTTATCGATGGTGACAAGTGTCTCCTCATCGAAGTCGTCCGGAGATTTGTTATCAAAGATCTCACGGATAAACATCTTACACAGAGGAATAGGCAGCTGGTAGATCAGTCGTCCGATTCCCAGTGAGCTGTATGCGATCACTTCCTTGTCTCCAAAGAAGATCTTACCTACATCAAGTGCCATACGCGCTTCCTTATAGGAACGTGAAACTTCCTTCAGCTCATTGACGATGGTACCGTATGCCATATGGACATCCTCACCGTCTTTATTCAGGTCAAGAGTATCCAGAATGGTGTGAGCCAGCTTATCCATCTCCGGATAGCCCTCTCCTTCTTCCAGTTCCTTGACAATAATAATGCTCTTCTCATCAACTGCAGTGATAAAATCTCTGCTCTTTCCGCCAAAAAGGCTCTTCACGCTCTCCACGGAGCTGTGATCTTTCTCCTGGTTCAGTTCCAGGATCATGACTACACGACGGACATCTGCTTCAATATGAAGTTTCTTCGCTCTGTTGTAAATATCCACCAGAAGAAGATTATCAAGAAGAAGATTCTTGATAAAGCTGTCCTTGTCAAAACGCTCCTTGTACGCTACGATCAGATTCTGGATCTGGAAGGCTGCAAGTTTACCTACCATATAAGTATCCTCATCATCTCCATGGGCTACCAGGACATATTCCAACTGATAATCATCACAGACCTTAAAGTACTGAAATCCCTTGACAAGCTGGCTGTCCGCCTGGGATTCTACAAAAGCCTGGATATCTGCCGGCTGGATTTCAAAATCAGAAAAGGTAGACGCCAGTACCTTACCGTCTGTGTCAATGACACAAAATTCCGTCCTTGATATTTCTTTAAGTCCCTCGAGCGTATTCTGTAACACCTGATTCGATATCATTCCGTTCAATCCCTTCTCACTTATGTGTATGCTTATCTTCTGTCTTTCCCTCTCTATCTATGGCTATTTTAATACAAAATCACCAAAAATAAAAGAGGAAAACTGAAAAAATTTACAAATTTTTGTTGAAATCCGCCTAATTTTTCTCTATAAAGCCTTCTCCATGAACCTCTCTTGCATCGGAAACAATCACAAAAGCATTGGGGTCAATATCATTCACCAGCTCTTTCAGCTTCACGATTTCCTTCTTATTTACCACACAGAAGATGATGGTTTTCTCCTGGCCGGAGTACATACCCTTGCCACAGATTCCGGTTGCCCCACGGTCCAGGTCTTCCATAATGACCTTTGCCACCTCATCCGGCTTCTCCGTAATGATAAATGTCTGCTTGGAAAACTTCAGACCTTCGATCAGGCTGTCGGATACTTTTGTTACCAGATAAACTGCAATGATGGCATACAGAGCACGCTGGATGCCAAACACATACATACCCACAATTACAACAAGACCGTCAATAAACTGCATAATCTGTGCGATGGAATAATGACGCAGATATTTCTGGATCAGCGCTGCCATCATATCTGTTCCGCCTGTGGTTCCCTGTCCAAGGAAAACCATTCCGATACCGATTCCCTGGATCACACCACCATATACAGCAGCCAGAAGAAGATCATCTCCCGCGATATTCCACACCGGCTGAAGGGCAAGCCAGGTTGAAAGGGAGATTTCTCCGATCAGAGCTTTTTTTACAAAGGAAAATCCTCTGATCTTACATCCCAGAAGAAACAGCGGGATATTCAAGGTAATGTTGGTAAGCCACAGCGGGATACCCCCATCTACGATTCCTCCGGTCCATCGTTTCACAAGGATCGCAATACCGGAAAAACCACCGGTTACCAGCCCGGAAGCATCAAACACGGAATTGATGGCAAGTGCCATCAGTCCGGTTCCAACTATGATCAGAAGATAATCCAGATACCATTTCTTTTTTGTCACAAGACTCATAAAGTGCTCCTTTCATTTATCATATGACAACTGCATCAGTTTCCCGTACTGACGTGTCATAAAAAGAACGGGACCGTACACTATTTTGCGTCCGTTCCCGTTCTCTTTTGCTATTTGTCTGTCTTCTTATTTATAAAATGAACAAACTCATAGCTTTCCATTATCTGAAAGTATTTTACGATTCTCGGATAAAGCGGTTCTGCCTTATCCCCGAAATGTTCTTTCACCAGCAGGGCAAGATCCTGCACGGTTTTTGTTCCATCGATCTCAGGCCAGATAAAAGTTCCCATTTCATCAAGGTGAACCTTGGAAAACCTTGGCTTGCCAAAAACCTTCTGCGCGATAGTATTGAACATACCTTTATTCTCTATCTCAAGAATGATCCGCTGCTTCAGGTCCCGGTGCCACCGGATCGACTGGTTTGTTTCCGGGATCAGATCAAGATAGTTGATATCCTGTTTCTTATCCTTTTTGTTTTTTCTCATCAGGCTTTCTTCTTTCTCCAGATAGAGAATTTAAGCAGTGACAGGATCATGATGATCATCAGTACAACACCGCCGATATTTCCGAAGTTTACAATACCGGACATATCAAGGCTGATACCGAATACTGCAAATACTGCAAGAAGAATACCAACAAGACCCTCGCCGGCGATCATACCTGCACAATACAGGGTACCATCTGTGGACTGAGCTGTCTTTGTCTTCTCGTCAACACCTTTTCTGCGGTCAAGTAATCCACGTACAACACCACCGATCATGATGGTAGCGTTCAGGTAGATTGGAAGGTAAAGACCGATTGCGAAAGGCATTACCGGAATACGAAGGATCTCAAGGCAGATTGCAAGGAATACACCAATGAATACAAGTCCCCATGGAAGGTTTCCGCCCATGATTCCCTCAACGATCATCTTCATAAGCTGAGCCTGCGGAGCAGGGATCTCGGCTGTACCATATCCCCATGCTGCATTCAGAAGATACAGAACACCACCGATAGCAAGACCGGAAACAACAACACCAAGCATCTCACCCATCTGCTGTTTCTTAGGTGTGGCACCAAGAAGGTATCCTGTCTTAAGATCCTGAGAAGTATCACCAGCGATGGCTGCGATGATACAGATAACAGAACCAACAGCGATCGCTGCTGTCATTCCGTCGATGCCTGTTTTACCGGAGCTCTTGATTGCAAATGTAGCGATCAGAAGAGTAGCGATAGCCATACCGGAAACCGGGTTGTTGGAACTTCCTACAAGACCTACCATACGGGAGGATACAGTTGCAAAGAAGAATCCAAAGATTACGATGATAAATGCACCAAGAAGAGTTACCGGGATAGCCGGAACGATCCAGATGATAAATACCATTGCAAAAACGCCAAGAAGGATGAACTGCATCGGAAGATCCTGTGCGGTTCTCGCTGTGCTTGTGCTCTTGCTTCCTTTCATGCTCTTCATGGAGTCACGGAAGGTTGTAACGATCAGCGGCAGGGATTTGATCAGGGAAATGATACCACCGGTTGCGATGGCACCTGCGCCGATGTATTTAACGTAAGTAGACCAGATTGCTGCTGCTCCGCCGTTTGCGTAAAGCTGTGCAATGGTTGTTCCCTCTGCTGCAGGGTACATCCATGTGTCAGGTCCGAACAGGCAGATCATCGGAATGATAACCATCCAGCCCATAAGGGAACCAACGAACATGTAAGATGCGATCTTCGGTCCTACGATGTAACCAACACCGAGAAGTGCCGGATAAACTTCCATACCGATCTCACCCTTGAAGGATTTGAATGCTGCTGCAACGTCTGCCGGAAGCAGTTTCAGTCCATCAACAACGAATTTGAAGATGGCTGCAAGTCCCATACCGGAGAATACTGTGGAAGCGTTTGCTCCACCTTCCTCACCGGCAAGAAGAACATCTGCGCAGGCAGTTCCTTCCGGATAGAGCAGAGTTGCGTGCTCTTTAACAATGAGGGCATTACGAAGGGGTACCATGAAAAGTACACCAAGGATACCACCGCAAAGTGCGATCAGAGTGATCTCAACGATGCCTGGTTTGTCTGAAAGTCCTTCCTCTGCCCAGAGGAACAGTGCAGGCATGGTAAAAATAGCACCTGCTGCAAGAGACTCACCGGCTGAACCGATAGTCTGGACCATATTGCTCTCCAGGATGGAGTTTCTGCGAAGAAGTACGCGGATAACACCCATGGAGATAACTGCCGCCGGAATGGAGGCAGATACTGTCATACCAACACGAAGGCCAAGATAAGCATTGGCTGCGCCGAAGATGACAGCAAGGATACATCCCATGATCACAGATGTAACTGTGAGCTCCGGAGTAACTTTCTCCGCCGGAATGTAAGGTTTGAACTCTGTGTTTTTGTTCATATTTCCTCTCCCTTTATTTAGTAAATTAGTAACGTTATCTAGTATAACAAATTCCGCTTATTTTTGCAAGGAATTATCTCTGTAATATTATGTATTATTTACAATTTTATGGATAATTATAAGCAAGTCAAGACCACCCGCTTAGCGGGTGGCTTGCTCTGTCCCTATAAGGGACTATTCCCTGCTTGCGCCCGGAAGGCGCACTGACAGTCTGCCAACTGCACCACATTTACAGCAGCCCCTTC
>NZ_JAHLPQ010000023.1:0-48849 GCF_018917985.1 Blautia sp. MSJ-36
CGACTTGAATACTTTATCATATCTTCTGTCTTTTGTCAACTGTGAATTTCATTTTTCTGAAATTCTTTTTAATTGTTTGTTTTTCAAAAACAATTATTTGCGACAGCTCAGTTATAATAACACTGGGAGTTATGCTTGTCAACCATAAAATTCAAATTTTTTGGATTTTTCGAAATTTCATCCCAAAGCCCCAATTCAATTTCCAGGACAGGACGCCCCGCGTCCGCTTCCGTCCCCTGCAAGGGTCTTATCTTTTTTCCTACCGGCTGGAAGTGTCAGCCAGAGGGAGAGGATATCGGTTCGGGCTGTTGCGGAGGAGGGGTGATATCCTCTCCCTCTGGCGTACGGTGTTCTCTCCACCTTCCGGAACCAGCAATATCCCCCCGACGGAGTCCCTGCCCGAACCGATATCCTCTCCCTCTGGCGTCCGCTTTTCTCTCCCACCTTTCTCCCCACAAAAAAAGCAGGAAGCTCCGCACACTCCCTGCAAACTCTCACACAAACCAAAATCCTCACACCCAAGCCAAAAGAAGCCCCACCTACTTCATATTCGCAAATCTCTCCACAGCCTTAGTAAAATTCTCAATCGTCTTATCCGCATCCCCATGCTCAATACCATCTCTCACACAATGCTGGATATGCCCCTCAAGCACAACCTGCCCAACCTTATGCAAAGCCGACTTCGCCGCATTGATCTGAGCCAAAACATCCTCGCACGGAATATCCTCATCCACCATCCGATCGATCGCCTGCACCTGCCCAACGATCTTCTTAAGTCTCCTGTGAAGGTTCTCCGAGTCCATACACTGCTTCATACTATTACCTCCAATATCAAAAATCACAGTCAGCAGACATCCGCGCTCCAAAGCCACCAACTGTTCCTGTCACTTTTATATTAAAGAACCCACCCCACCTTGTCAAGTTTTTCACCACACCACACAAAAAGACACCCAAACACACCCTCACTCATCACAAACCGCAATCCCCTCCCGGACCCGCTCCGTAAGACTGTCTCCACCCTTACGATACCAATCTTCCACAAAAGAATCAAAAGAACTCACAGGCATCCTCCCCATAATAATCTGGATAAATGCATTCTTCTCCAGCAAACGCAAAGTCTGAGGAATCTCCCCGTCACCATCCCCCAGATACTTTTTCTCCGGAGCACGGTAATTCGCATCCACCAAAAGCCCCACCGCTGAGATCCTGGACTTGTACGCCGCCCAGGCCTCCACCGAAGGCACATCCGCCTCGAGATATTCCTTACACGCATCAAAATAAGAAACCTCAATGGCACTGAGATCCTCCCTCGTCTTCGCATCACCAGAACTGTAGAGAACCTCACGGATATGCTTTGTCACTATATAGGTAGCCTCATTATAATCCACATTGATCATCAGCGGACGCGCTGTAGGATCCACATTCAGTGCAAAATAAGTGTTCATCTCATCCGCATCCTCTGCCTCATATCTGGAATGATCAAACAACACACTCAAAATCTTCATTGCAATCTCCGGATGCTCATACCCTTTACGCACAACTACATATTTATTATCCCGAAACGTAGAATATACCTCCACGGTCCGCTTTGCATCCGCAGTCAGATAATACGGCTCCCAGTCCGCCTCTTTATTCTTCCGGTACTCATCCATAAGCGGATTATTCGGAGTCCACCAAAGACCAAAAAACGCTCCACATTTTCCATTCACTACAAGATCACGGATATTATTCTGTGCACGTAAAGCAAAATCCGGATCCAAGATCCCCTGCTTATAAAGCTCCCTTAAATACCCCAGAGCCTCCTTTGTCTCCTCCGTCAGTGAACCGTAGACAATTTCTCCATCTGCATTTTTGATCCACTGCTGGGGATACGCACCGAACATTTCAAACACAGAATCCACCGAATAGCTGGTACTGACCGTACCCACAAGCCCCGGATCACAGACAAGACCCACAGGATCTTCGCCCTCTTCTGCACCCATCCGGTTCTCCTGGAATGCACGGATCACAGAAAACGCCTCGTCCAGGGTCTTCGGCTCTTTCAGTCCCAATTGTTCCATCCAGTCACGTCTCAGCCACAAAAGCTGCGGTCCGTCATCAATGGCAGTCTCCGGAAGTGCATACAGTTTTCCGTCAAAAGTCCCGGATGCCAGAAGTTCCTCTCCATAGCTCTCATACATCTCCTTTATTCTATCGGAAGCACAGCTTTTGTATACTCCCGTCAGGTCTTCGATGAGATCATTTTCAACCAACTCTTCCAGAGTTTCCCTATCAGACACCAGAAAAATATCCGGAAGATTCCGGTCTTTGACCAGGATGTTCAAAGCTTCGTCATACCGTTCCTCACTCTCCATAAAAACATTCTTATTCTGAATATTCAGTGTCTTTTTCAGATACCGGGTATATGCGTTATCCTCATAAGTCTGCCCGTCCGGAAGATTAGAATTATTAGCCCCTTTCATCTGTCCCAGAGTATAGGTTACAAGCTCCGGATATCTCCCCAGAGGCGAGGTTTCTGCCTGTTCCCAGCTCTTACGGTTCTTTTCAGGCAGAACATCCACATCTGTTTTTTTCATTTCTGAAGTTTCAAAAGAACACCCCGTCAAAAGTGTCAGGCTCAGTAACATACTCAGAAACACCACTGTTTTTCCCAGACTAAGTCTCATCTTTTTTCACCTCTTTCGGGATCCTCATATCAACGCTTGTCCCCTTACCTACCTTGCTCAGGATCCGGATGGCATATTTTTCTCCATATAAGATACACATACGGTCATTGACATTTTTAAGGCCATAGCCTTTTGCCTGATATGTGAGCAGCTTTTCTGCCTGCTCCTGCTCCATGCCTATTCCGTTATCTTCAACCCGGATCACTACATCCCCATTCTCTTCAAAGAAATAAAGCTTCAGAAGCTTTTCCCCTTCCTCCTTCACATCCAGGCCATGCTCCAGAGCATTCTCAACGATAGGCTGCAGGGCAAGCTTCGGAACCAGCTCCTGCTGCACAGATGGATCGATCTTCCACTCCACCTTAAAATCATTGTCATGCATGATCAGCTGGATTTCCAGATAAGCTTCAATATTCCGGATACAGGTTTCCACAGTTACCATATCTGCTCCCTTACTGAGTGCTGTCCGGTAAAATGTAGACAATGCCAGAGTCACACGGCTGATCTCCTTCTGTCGGCTCTTAATCGCCATCCAGTTTATAATAGAAAGGGAATTATAAAGAAAATGTGGATTGATCTGGGCAGTCAGCGCTTTCAGTTCAAATTCCTTCAGGGCAATCTTGTTTTCATACACTTCTTCAATCAGTCGATTGATCTCATCCATCATATGGTGAAAGCTTCTCACCAGCTGTCCTACCTCATCTCCGGAATCACTGTAAACCGTAACTTCACGACTTCCTTGGTTCACCTGTTCCATATTTCTGGTAAGCTGCTCAATCTTTCTGGTAAACAGCTTGGAAAACGTCATTCCAAGCACAATGATGATCACAACACAGAAGCCGATCAGTGGGATCTCACTGATCAATACTTTTGAAACCGAGCTCTCGATCACAGCCGGAGGTTTGTAAAAATAATAGGTCCATCTTGTTTCATGTCCGCTGCTGCTGACATAAGTATATTCTTCCCTCAGACGATCCAGCTTTTTTGCGGTTTCTTTCTGTGCTGAAATATCACTGGCCGCCAGATTTTCTCCATGATAGACGATATTTTGCTGATCATCCACCACAAAGCCTCCGGAATTCCGTTCAATAATATTAGCCAGAGGCTGGAATACTTTTCCGTAATCCAACGAAATACAGAGCACAGCCTCCCTGATCTTACCATCATATATTTCCCTGACTGCCGCGATCTGACGATTATCCCGGTCCACGATCCACTGAACCGTCACGGTATTATTTAATTTGTCACTCCACCATTCCCCATCAACCTCTGAAAGTGGAGCCAAGGTATATTCATGGCGCACGGGAATGCTTTCTGCAAAAAGATGTATCCCCAGAATTGCTTCGTGGTAGGATTTCGGCACCGTCAACAGCGGATCCACAACTTCCGTATACTGTTCATATGCAGTATAACGATCCATATCTTTGTTGAAGATCACCTCCTGGATTTCAGGAGAATAGGTAAGATAATTCAAAAGGCTGGCATAAATTTCGATCTGCCCGTCAATGTTTTCTCTGGTTTGCTCCAGAATGGAGTACATATCCTCCATCTCATTTTTCCGTACAAGACTACTCATACGACTGTGACTATACAATGCCAACACAGTCATCGGCACCAGGGATACCACCACAAGAAGATTTGTCAGCTTGTACCGGTATTTCATATTATTATACTTCTTCAGAAGACTCTTCATCCTCATTGTTTCCTTTCCGATAGGACTCCGGGCTGCTTCCGTAATATTCCCGGAAGCTCCGGCAGAAATACGAAGAATTGGCAAATCCTACCTGCTCGCTGACCATGGCTACTTTCATGTTGGTGGTTCGTAGAAGCTCCTTGGCCTTTTCCATGCGGAACACACGGATAAAACGATTCAGGTTCATCCCCGTCTCCTTCTTGAAAATAAAGCTGAGATAGCCGGAAGAAAGATATACTTTTTCTGCCAGTGTTTCCAGATTCAGATCTTCCGCATAGTGATTGTAAATATAATTTTTGACTGCTGCCACCTCATCTCTGGATTCGCTCATGGAACGGTCCAGGAACTCCTCGTACTGGCGGATATTTTTTTCTGTAACCTCAATGATCTCCTGAATGGTAGAACAGCCATACAGATGATCCACCTCCATATCCAGCCTATGCTCTCCGGCAAAACGATTCTCCTGAAACAGCTCCCTTATCACATTGGAAAAAACAAATTTCACATACATGGCCGAAAACTGGGTATTGGACTGATATTTGGATGCCAGGCTGCGGAAATGGCTCCACAGCTGCTTCACATCCTTCTGGAAATATCTTCTGAGATTTTTTCCATAAGCCTGGAATCCTGCTCCTCTTCTCCGGTATTTTTTTCCTCGTCCTCCTCGCTGGTGTAGACATGGATATCCGGATGATAAAATTTTTCTTCCATCTGCTGCTCCAGCTGTTCCATGATTTCCGGCAGTTCCTGATATCCGTCAAAACGCCGGCTTACAGCCAGATGAAAGCGAACAGGATGAAGGCGCTTCAGAAGATTATAGACATTTTTTGCCACAAGGACATAATCACAGTACACATCTTTAAAAAGAAGCAGGGACTGACGGCCATTGAGATTCAGATAGAAAAAAGACCGGCGAAGTTCTGCCTGGATCTCAAGAGGCACCTCATCACTGGCAGAATCAAAAAAAGATTCATCGGATTCAATAAGGATTGCACAGTGCCACTGCTCCCAGATGGCAAAATCCACAATCCCTTCCGCTTCTTTCAGACGTTCCCGGTCACCAGAATAAAGATAACTCTGAAGAAAATACTGTTGAAGAAAACTTTTTTCTTTTATGGACTGCTGCTCTTTATTTTTCCGTGATGCGATCTCTTTCTGAATTTTCTGTATGGTGTCATGAAAGCGGTCCGGATCCACCGGTTTCAGTACATAATCCGTCACACCATAGCGGATCGCCTCCTGGGCAAAAGCAAAATCTCCATAACCGCTGAAAATGATAATTTCCAGATCCGGATATTCCTCTCTTGCTTTTTTGAAAGCTCCAGACCATCCATATGAGGCATTTTGATATCTGTCAGCATCAGATCCACAGGATGCTTTCTCAATTCATTTAATGCCAGCTTGCCATTGGCTGCCTCATAAATTTCCCATTCACCTTCTTCCATGGACAGAAGAAATCGGATTCCCTCCCGTTCCAGTTTTTCGTCATCTACCACCAAAACTCTGTACATTCCTCACCTCGCCAAATATGGCCTGATCCACGTAAAAGCACGCAGATCAGGCCGTTTTTCTTTCATTTTAACATTATTCAACTAATTTGTCAGCCCTTAACAGCTCCTGCAACCACACCTTCAATGATATATTTCTGGCATGCAAGATAGAAGGCAATGATTGGAATGATGGAAAGGACAAGAACGCCCATCATCGCTCCCATATCAATGGTTCCGTAACCGCCCTTCAGATACTGGATGGCAATGGAAATGGTTTTATATTTCTTGATATCAAGTACCAGATATGGAAGAAGATAATCATTCCAGATCCACATGGTTTCCAGAATCGCTACAGTTACACAGGTCGGTTTCATAACCGGAAGTACCACTTTAAAAAATGTCTGGATCGGGGTACAGCCATCGATCATGGCAGCTTCCTCGATCTCGATCGGAATGGATTTTACAAAACCGCTGAACATAAATACCGCAAGTCCTGCTCCATATCCAAGATAAATGATGATCAGTCCCCACGGAGTATTCAGCTTCAGAATGTTTGCGATCTTGGAAAGAGTAAACATTACCATCTGGAATGGTACGACCATGGAAAACAGACACAGCATGTACATGGTTTTTGTCAGCGTGTTGGTAACACGGTTGATGTACCAGGCACACATGGAGGTACAGAGCAGAATTACCGCAACCGAAAATACTGTGATAAATAATGTCCATCCAAATGCCTGGAAAAATCCGGTTTTTGTAAGACCATTTACATAGTTTTCCAGACCTACGAACATTTTATCCGTTGGGATTGCAAAAGGATAACGACTGATGTATGCTTTTTTCTTAAAAGAATTGATCAAAACCAGAAGAATCGGGAAAATATAAGCAACAGATACCACACTCAGGATCGCAGTCCACAGACCGCTGAATTTTACTTTTTTATTCATTACTGCTGTACCTCCTTACTTCTTGTGAGACGATTCTGGATCATGGCAATTGCTCCAACCAGTATAAAGAAGATCACGGCCTTCGCCTGTCCTACACCTTCCCATCCGGTACGTCCATAGAAGGTATTGAAAATATTCAGCGCAAGCATTTCTGACATATTGGAAGGCTCACCATTTGTAAGAGCAAGGTTCTGGTCAAAAAGCTTGAAGGAGTTGGTAAGTGTCAGGAAAGTACAGATGGTGATGGACGGCATGACCATAGGAATGATCACATGCTTCAGAAGCTGTCCTTTGTTCGCACCATCGATCTGTGCAGCCTCGATCAGTTCACCCGGGATATTCTGGATACCTGCGATGTAAATGATCATCATATATCCGATCTGCTGCCAGCACATCAGGATCACAAGACCCCAGAATCCGTAAACTGATGAATATGTAAGTGTTTTATTGATCTGAAGAAGCAGACCATTTAACAGAAGCTGCCATACATAGCCAAGGATAATACCACCGATCAGGTTTGGCATAAAAAATACAGTACGAAATACATTGGTTCCTTTGATCTTCTTGGTCAGAAGCAACGCAACTGCAAAACCGATCACATTGATCAGAACAACTGATACAACCGTAAATGCAGTAGTATACCATAATGCATGTCCAAAGGTTCCATCCTCAGTAAAAATCTTCACATAGTTCTGTAATCCCACGAATTTTGCATCCGTTACTGTGGTAAATTTACAGAAGGAAAGATATACGCCCATGATAAAGGGAACGATAAATCCAATGGTAAATGCCAGCAGGGTAGGCAGGACAAAAACCGGAAAATACTTTTTCATCATCTTATTCTGCATGTTTTCTCTTCCTTTCTCCTGAGGATGCATCCTTCCCTACTTTACGCATCCTCCCTTCATTGAAAGAGGCAGGCGGAAACCGCCCACCCCTTCGTGATCACGTTTCAGTTATACCTTATCAGCCTTCATTTGCTGCTTTGTACTCTTTTGCCCATCCGTCAACAAATGCAGTTTTCACAGCATCCCACTCGCCGGTACCCTGTGCATACTCAAGCATTGCACTGCCGACCTGGTTTTTCCACTCTTCAGAAGGCATGGTTGTGAAGTTCCATGAAACCGGAGTTTTACCAGCTTTTACATATTCATTGGCTGCTTTTACAAGCGGATTTGTAGACTCATAATTCTCATCAAAGGTCTTGAATGGTGTTGTAAATCCCATTTCCTGGCTTATAGATTCTCTTCCTTCATCACTTGTGATAACCCAACTGAGGAAATCAAGAGTTGCCTGGATATCCTTCTCATCTGCTTTTTTATTTACACACCAGTAGTTCTCACTGCCTGTGCAAAGTCCCTGGTCCTCTTCACCATCTACACCAATATAGATTGGAAGCATTCCCATATCCTCGTCTGCTACTTCGTTATCTTTGATGCTATCATAAGCCCAGGTTCCATTCTGATAGAACACAGCCTCTCCAAGACCAAATTCAGCATTTGCGTCATCGATAGTCTTGCTGGAAAGAAGGCTTGGCTCACAGGTAGAATCTGTGATATAAAGGTCAAACAGGTTCTTGAAGTTGTCAAGATAGGTTCCTTTGATCGCATCTGTGGATGTGATTCCGTCTTCTTTGTACTCATAATAGATCGGAAGGTTTGCAAGATGTGTTTTGAATCGCCAGTCACTGGAAGAATCAAAGCCTGCGGAAGTAAATGCACCGTCAACTCCAAGGTCATCTTT
Source organism: Blautia sp. MSJ-36 (assembly GCF_018917985.1). Taxonomy (NCBI): domain Bacteria; kingdom Bacillati; phylum Bacillota; class Clostridia; order Lachnospirales; family Lachnospiraceae; genus Blautia; species Blautia sp. MSJ-36. The sequence goes on from NZ_JAHLPQ010000023.1 coordinate 8,540, forward strand.
CTTAGCCTGGATATCATCTGCAACCTTCTTTAATGTCTCAAAATTGTTGATCTCATCTGCAGACTTGATCACAGCGCCATCCATCTCACAATATTTCTTAAGAAGCGCTTTGTTGTAAATAATTCCATATGTTTCAATTACATAGGCGATACCGTCAACTGCACCGCTGTCATCCTTCAGTACAAAATCATCGCTTTCTACATTTTTGTAAACATCGCTGTCCTTCAGGTCATAGCAATAATCCTTCCAGGATGCAAGTCCAACCGGTCCGTTAACCTGGAACAGTGTCGGAACCTCATCCTTGGCCATCTCTGATTTCAGAGTAGACTCGTAAGTTCCGGAAGCAGCTGTAACAACGGTAACCGGTACACCAGTCTCATCGGTGTATTTCTTTGCCAGATCTGACCACTGATCTGCCTGCTCCGGTTTAAAATTCAGATAATAAACAGAGCCTTCACTGTCATCCCCCTTTGCCATAGCCGGAACTGCCGGGATCATGGTAGCTGCCATTAATGCTGCAAGACCAAATGCTGTTGCTTTTTTCATTCTCATAATCGTACCTCTCCTTTACCTTAAATGATATTCAACTTGTTCTGAAGATATGCTTAAAACGTCCCTTTTGCATATCTCTGACCGATAAGCTTCAAATCAGCTTCTCGATTAACTTGATGTTATTGTAAATCGAAGAGGTCATTTTCACTATATAAAAAAACCAAGAAACATGTTGATTTTTTTATATAGTGAAAATATTGACATTTTATCATGAAAAAAGAAGCCGGAACAGGCTTGCTCCCATTCCGGCTTCTTTCATATATTATTTTCGATTCATCATGCTTTATTGACAGATCCGAAAAGCTCCATTTTCTCTTTAACAGTAGCTTTGATTGCTTCTGCGCCAGGTGCAAGAAGCTTACGTGGGTCATATCCTTTACCCTGCAGGTCTTTACCCTCTTCAATGTATTTACGTGTAGCCTCTGCAAATGCAAGCTGGCACTCTGTATTAACATTGATCTTGGAAACACCAAGGCTGATTGCTTTCTTGATCATGTCTGCCGGGATACCTGTACCACCGTGAAGAACAAGCGGCATATCTCCTGTCAGCTGCTGAATAGCATCCAGAGTCTCAAAGCTTAAGCCTTTCCAGTTAGCCGGATATTTTCCGTGGATGTTACCGATACCAGCTGCAAGGAAGTTGATTCCAAGATCTGCAACCATCTTGCACTCCTTAGGATCAGCACACTCGCCCATACCAATAACACCGTCTTCCTCGCCGCCGATGGAACCAACCTCTGCCTCAAGAGACATGTTGTGCTCAGCAACGATCTTAACCAGCTCTTTAGTCTTAGCTACGTTCTCATCGATCGGATAATGAGATCCATCGAACATAATGGAAGAGAAACCAGCCTCAACACATTTCAGGCATCCTTCGTAGCTGCCGTGGTCAAGATGAAGAGCAACCGGAACAGTGATGTTCAGCTCCTCCATCATACCGTTAACCATACCTACAACAGTCTTATAACCTGTCATATATTTACCAGCACCCTCGGAAACACCAAGGATAACCGGAGAGTTGAGCTCCTGAGCTGTCTGAAGGATAGCTTTTGTCCACTCAAGGTTGTTGATGTTGAACTGACCAACTGCATAATGGCCTGCTTTTGCTTTTTTCAGCATTTCTGTTGCGTTTACTAACATGATAAAATCCTCCTAACCTGTATTAGGATACGGAAAAGAACCGTGTCCTTTATATCCAACCGTACTCATAATAGCAGATTTCTTTTGGTAAGTCCAGTGTTTTGCCAAAAATGCTGGTGTTGTGAGAATTTTATTTTTTTTGAGAAAAAGCTTGCAATTTTAAAAAATGTTATATATAATACACTTGTTGTTCACGGATGGATTCCCGAGTGGCCAAAGGGGGCAGACTGTAAATCTGTTGGCACCGCCTTCGAAGGTTCGAATCCTTCTCCATCCAGCGAATTTAGCTCTTACATCTTTGAGATGTAGGGGCTATTTTTTTGTGAAAAAGGAAACCGCAAAGGGGCACAAGGCCGCGCCCCTCTGCACACCCCTGGGCCTTTTTTAAGGAGTTCTTGGTTGTGGAGGACGGGAGGGTGTTGACTTTTGTCTGTATGCTTCGGTGTTGGACGTGGGACGCTGTGCCGAACTGGTTGCTGTATTCTTCGGTGTTGCATGTGAGGCGTTATGCCGATACAGCCACGTTTTCACAATTCAGGACAGGACGCAAACGTCCGCTTCCGTCCCTTGCGGTTGGAGTTTCAGCCGGGGATGTGGCATCCCCGGCGTACGTTCGTTCCACCATCCTAGCGTACGCTCCTTCCACCCTGCGCACACTCCTTCCATGCACAGAAAAAGACGGCCACCCCAAACCGAGACAGCCGCCTTTCCCTCACACATCATACATAGGAAATCGAAACATCGAAAAATACTTATTTATTAACTCTGTTAACTGTATTACCAGCCAGAAAAGCCTTGATATTATCAACCGTAATATCCATAATTCTCTGTCTGGAAGCCTGCGCAGCCCAAGAAATATGCGGAGTGATGATGCAGTTCTTAGCCTTAAGAAGCGGGTTATCCCCTTTGATCGGCTCAGTAGAAACAACATCAAGACCAGCAGCATAAACCTTACCACTGTTCAGAGCATCCGCAAGATCCTGCTCAACAACCAGCTGACCACGGCTGTTGTTGATAAGGATAACACCATCCTTCATCTTCGCGATATTCTCTTTGTTGATCATACCCTCTGTCTCCGGGAAAAGCGGGCAGTGAAGGAAGATCACATCAGACTGTGCAAACAGCTCGTCAAGAGAAACATACTCAGCAAGTTTCGCACCAGCCTCACTCTGATAAGCATCATAAGCAAGAACCTTCATATCCAGAGCATTCAGAAGCTTGGCAGTAGCCTGTCCAATTCTACCAAGACCAATGATACCGGCAGTCTTTCCATAAAGCTCGATCATCGGATAATCCCAGTAGCACCAGTCATCATTATTCTCCCATTTGCCAGCCTTAACAGTCTCATCATGATGACCATAATGAGAACAGATCTCAAGAAGAAGACCAAGAGCATACTGACCAACGATCTGGGTACCATAAGTCGGAACATTCACAACCGGAATATCCTTCTCTTTTGCATAATTGTAATCAACAACATTGTAGCCGGTAGCCAGAACAGCGATCAGCTTCATGTTCGGGCACTTATCAATCGTCTCTTTGGAGATCGGAGTTTTATTGATGATAACAATCTCAGCATCACCGATACGCTCAGCGATCAGCGGAGACTCCTCATAGGAAGTTCTGTCATAAACCGTAACATCTCCAAGCTCTTTTAATGCGTCCCAGCTTAAATCTCCAGGGTTCTCTGTGTAGCCATCCAATACAACAATCTTCATATTCGTACTCACCTTTCTTAAAAAAATTTTTGTGGTATGTATGATTAATTATTTCCGTTCAGTCGTTCATCCAGAGCATTCATTTCATTCAGCTCACGGATATACAGATCCTGGGCAAGATCCAGGCTCACCTCAATAAAACGGATCTTCTGTCCAGGCCGGGCCTGGGCAATCTTTGCAAAATCCACCGTGATCACAGTACCGATCTTCGGATAGCCGCCTGTACTCTGACGGTCAGCCAGCATGATGATCGGCTGTCCGTTTAACGGAACCTGGATCGATCCCATGGAAATACCATCTGTATTAATATTACCATCACCGGCATGCTCTACCGGTTCTCTCTCAATACGGCATCCCATACGGTCAAACTCATTGGTAATGGTACCGCTGTACCAGAAAAACTTGCGGACACCCTCTTCTGTAAACTCATTCTCCTGAGGTCCCAGAACCACGCGGAGAACCACTTCATCTGAAGGATAAACTTCCGCCGGCACATGACGAAGCTCCATATTCGGAAGTTCTGTCTTCGGTGCTGTAAACTCGATGGTATCACCTTTTTCCAGCTTTCTTCCCTCAACACCACCAATGTGGTTACGAAGCAGTGTAGACTTGCTTCCCATTACAAGGGGGATATCCAGGCCGCCTGCAAAAGCGATATATCCACGGCTTCCATTTCTGGCACCTGCAAACATCAGCTTCTGGCCTTTTTTTACAAGAACTGCCTTATACATCGGAAAAGGCTGTCCATCCAGCATCGGTGTCAGATCTCCACCTGTCACCGCTATGATATTATCACTGGTAAAAGTAAGGGTTGGTCCGATAAAAGTCATCTCCAGAGCACCCTCTGTTTTTTTATTGCCTACCAGCAGATTGGCAATGTGGAAAGCTCTCGGGTCCATGGCACCGGATGTTGAAACACCAAATGCCTGATTTCCGAATCTTCCCTCGTCCTGAACAGTGGTCAGGATTCCGCCGTTTTCAACTGTAATTCCCATATCATGACCTCCGTTCTCAACCGTTATCCTGTGGTGTATAGGTTTTCACTTTATAGGTACCGTTTTCCACGTCTCTTCGGATCTGATCATACTCTGCTTTTGTGACAGGAACATGTTTTACCCAGTCACCGGCACGTACAAGGAACGGATCTTCCTTTGCAAAATTGCAGATATCAAGAGGTGTGCTTCCGATAATATTCCATCCACAAGGCTGCTCAAAAGGAATAAAATCAGACAGTGCCAGCTGAACTACGATGGATCTCGCCGGGATCTTCACTCGCGGAGAAGTTCTTCTCTTAAAGCTGAACGGCTCATCAAATCTGGCCATATACGGATGTCCCGGTGCAAAACCAAGCATATATACATAGTACTCATGCTGGGAATGCTTGCGGATGATCTCCTCCGTAGTAGTATTCTCAAGCTCTGCACAGTACTCCAGATCCGGTCCGGTCTCGCCGCCATAATAAACCGGGATCTCTTTTACAACTTTTTTGGTTGTTGTGGAAACTTCGTGCATGTCTGCAATTCTCTTCTCCAGTTCTTCCACCAGTTTGGAATAACGGATCACCTCCGGGCGGTAATGTACGATCAGCGCACAGTAGGTAGGAACTGTTTCCACCATGCCTTCAATTGGAGATTCTTTTAATTTTTCATCCAGCGCACGTACCTTGGCATTGACTTCAAGGCTGATCACGCTGCCGAATTCAACGGAAACTGCTCTGTCTCCTGCGATCAGGAACTTCACATCCATTCAGATATACCTCCGTTCTTTATTTGACAAAAAGGCCCGTCATACGTGGTGACAGACCTTCCTGCATGTATCTTTTATTCGGTTAGTCTACAAATTCAAATCCGACTTTTTTGAGAGCTTCGTCAACCCATGGACGTGGCCACTCACCACGTGTCAGGATTCCCTCAAGCTGTTTTTCCTCGCCTGCATGATACTTTCTTGCGATCTCTGCAAGCTCTGCTGTATGCTCGTCTGGTTTGATTGCCAGAAGTCCGTCAGAGTCTCCGACGATGATATCACCAGGATTGATCACGATTCCTGCGAAAGATACCGGGAAATTCATCTCTCCCGGGCCGTTTTTGTATGGTCCGTTAGGTGTGATGCCTTTTGCATATACTGGGAAATCCATCTGGCTTAATGTGTAGCTGTCACGAACACATCCGTCGATGATGATTCCTGCGATTCCTCTGGATTTTGCGTAGTTGCTCATGATCTCACCGCAAAGTGCTCTGCTCATGCTTCCTTTGTTTGCAAGAACGATAACATCTCCTGGCTGAGCCATATCCAGAGCTTTGTGGAACAGAAGGTTATCTCCTGCCGGTGCGTTTACTGTAAATGCGGTTCCCAGAAGTCTTGCCTTCGGGTTCAGTGGATAAATGCTGGAGTCTACAGCAGCGATCCTTCCACAGTTATCATCAATATTTGCAACCGGAATTCCACGGAATGCTTCTACTAATTCTTTTGACGGTCTTTCAAAGTTTCGTCTGATTCTACATCCTAATGACATATGAAAACCTCTCTTCTTTTGATTTTCTTTTTAAGTTGTATTTATCATATCATACAAGCTTACTATTGAATAACGAATAATTTCTCTGTATAATATAAATAATTTTTATATTACTGAAACTTACTCAATTCTTATAGACAATACCAAAGAAAAGGAGCTGTTCCTATGAATCTTGCTGAAATCGAAACCTTTCTCACCATCGTAAATACCAAGAGCATCACCCGTACAGCGGATCTTCTTTTTCTTTCCCAGCCTACGGTCAGCCACCGGCTCACTTCTCTGGAAAACGAGCTTGGTTTTCCCCTTGTGATCCGTCAAAAAGGTCACAAACAGGTGGAACTGACTGCCAAGGGAACGGATTTTATCATCCTTGCGGAACGCTGGATGTCCCTCTGGAAAGAAACCATGGAGCTGCAGCGCAACCAGGATTCCCTGCTTCTTACCATCGGATGTACCGACAGTCTGAATGTAGCGGTTTTTGCTCCGCTGTATGACCGGATCTTAAATGAGCAGACCAAGCTGGATCTGAACATCGAATCCCATCACTCCTCAGAGCTTTACGGGCTCCTCGGTGAACACAGCATTGATATCGGATTTGTTTACCACAAATTGCATTACAAGAACATCATAACAGAAAAAATCTTCGAAGAAAAGCTTTATCTGGTGCAGTCAGACCAGCCATCCATTCCGGCACCTTCCGTACATACCGATGAGCTCGATCCATCCCTGGAACTTTTCTTAAGCTGGGATGATAATTACCAGATCTGGCACGACCGATGGCTTTCTTCCGCATCCAGGCCTCACATTGCAGCTGATACCATCACACTTCTTGACCGCCTCTGGAAAAAGCCGGGAAACTGGATGGTTGCACCTCAGTCCGTGATCCTGGAGCTTTCCCACTACCGGCCGATTTTTATCAGCGAGCTGAAAAACACGCCGCCGAACCGTGTATGCTACAAAATCAAGCATAAATATCCGAAATCCACAAGCAAGCGTGCCGTGGAATTCTTTGAAAATGCTCTGGATGAATTTCTTTCAGAATCCACCCCGTCCTTCCCCATCGGTCAGGTATGGGAACGACAGAAATAAAAAAACGGCAAGCATAAGTCGGCTGGGAACCTTCTTAGCTTTACCGTTTCTTCTTATATATTATTTATACCAGGATTTTTCATCCACCGCTTTTCGCCACAAAAAGCGGTGGATATTTTTTATTTCATTATTTGTTTTTCAGTTCTTCCACTGCTTTTTTGATTCTTGCACATGCTTCCTGAAGATCCTCATAGCTGCATGCGTAGGAAATTCTTAAGTATCCCTCTCCCTCGGAACCGAATGCGGAACCAGGTACCAGAGCGATTTTTGCATTGTCAAGAAGGTACTCGGCAACTTCCATGGAAGTCATTCCAAGGCTCTTGATATTTACGAAGATGTAGAACGCACCATGTGGATTGTTGCAGCTGATTCCGTCGATCTCGTTCAGTGCTTTTACCACATAATCTTTTCTTCTCTGATACTCTTTTCTCATTGCCTCAACATCTTCTGCACAGTCGCTTAATGCGGTAAGTGCTGCTTCCTGTACGAAAGAAGATGCACAGGTAACGGTATACTGATGAACACGTACACAAGCCTGGATAATTCCAACCGGTGCACACAGATATCCAAGTCTCCATCCTGTCATGGAGTAAGCTTTTGAGAAGCCTCCTAATGTGATGGTTCGCTCTTTCATTCCCGGAAGGGATGCGATGCTTACGTGCTCAGTTCCATCATATACAAGCTGGCTGTAGATCTCATCTGCAATCACAAGAAGATCATGTTTGATGGCGATCTCACTTAATTTCTCAAGTGTCTCTCTGGAGAATACACCACCGGTCGGGTTACTCGGGTTAACAACTACAATCATCTTTGTTTTGTCTGTGATCTTGGACTCCATCTCCTCAAAGTCGATCTGATAATCATTCTCCTCTTTCAGGCTGTATGTTACAGGAACTGCGCCAAGTGCTGACGGAACATGGATGTAGTTCAGCCATACCGGGTTCGGAACAAGGATCTCATCTCCAGGATCCAGGAAAGCGTCCATGGATGCAAAAGTAGCTTCACCAACACCTACGGTTACAAGGACTTCAGATGCCTCATAATCTGTACCATGGTTCTCGTTCTCCCATTTTGCAATGGCTTCTCTCAGTTTCGGGATACCATAGTTGGATGTGTAAAATACATGTCCTGCTGCAAGGCTCTCATTTGCTGCTTTTTTGATCTTCTCCGGTGTATCAAAATCCGGACGTCCGATCTCCAGGTGAATGATCTTCTCTCCTGCCTGCTGCATTTTGTTTGCTTTTTCCATTACTGCACGGATACCGGAAAACGGAAGGCATTCCATTCTTTTCGCTGTCTTGTACTCCATATTCATTTCCTCCTGAACCCTTTTATTTTTCTGCGGATATTCCGCTGTTTTTACTGCATTTAATATTTAAGCGTATAGCTGATGTCTCAACTATACGCTTAAATGGTATCATCGTAGTAATATTAAGTCAATTTAATAATTTGTATGTATAATATTAAGACTTTTTATATTTACTTACGCGTTATATTTGGTTTCGTCAAGCTCATTTTCTTTCTTGTTAACGATAACGTTGACTGTTGCGTCACCGATTACGTTAAGTGGAAGAAGCGCCATCTCAACCGGACGGTTGATCGCTACAACCAGTGCATATGCGATCATGCAGAGATCAGATGTCCAGCCCATACCGGAAAGGATCGTTACGATCAGGGTTGTACCTGCGATCGGGATTGCCGGGCAGCCCATTGCCGCACAGATGGAAAGGAATGCGACTGTGATCAGGTTTGCAGGTGTGATGTCGATTCCGGATGCTGTTGCGATAAATGTTACTGCAAACATATGCATAACTGTTGTTCCGTTCATGTTGATGGTCATACCTGTAGGAAGTACAAAGCTTGTGATCTCCTTAGAGCATCCAAGCTCATCAAGACATGTTCTGGTGTTCAGTGGAAGGCATGCTGCGGAAGAGTTTGTGGAGAATCCGAATACACCGACCTTTGCAATCTTCTTGAGGAATTTTATCGGGCTTAAGCCTGTTGTGAGGCCGATACCGATCGGATAAAGCGTAACTACAAGTACAAACAGTGTCAGCATAGCACCTACAATGTAAGCGGCTGCCGGTGCCAGATACTCTGCTCCGTAGATTGCGAATGTACGGGAGATCAGGCAGAAGATCGCAACAGGACCAACCTTGTTGATCAGGAATGTAAGGTACAGGTTAATGATGTCGCTGAAATTTTCAAGAACTTTTTTCAGAGGATCTACCTTATCACCAAGTGCGTTCATGCAAAGTCCGAGAACAATTGCTACTACTACAACTGCAAGGATACTGTTGTTGCTGCTAAATGCGGTTCCGATGTTGGACGGAACTGCTGTTACGATCGTTGCAAGCGGGTTAAACTGATCCAGTGTTGCAGCCTCTGTAACTGCCTCTGCCGGAAGCTTAACATTGAAGAAGCCTGCGGATTTCATTGCAAATGCAACGATACCTGCGATGCATGCGCCTACTACATAGAAACAAAAGAATCCGATCAATGTACGTCCTGCGATTCTTCCCAGCTTGGAAGAGCTGGAGATACTGCACATTGCAAGGCTTAAGGATACAAGTACCAGCGGTACGATTGCCATCTGCAGTCCTCTCATGAACAGCTGTCCGATAATGTAGAAGAGACCGATAGAATGGAAGCCCTGATCTGCTGTGATATCCTGGAACAGAAGTGCATTGATCACGTTCCATGTTCCCTCAGACATCTGCTGTTTCAGAAGCATAAATCCAAGTCCTACGACCAGACCGCCGACCAGAGCGATCATCATGTTTCTTACTATGTTGTTCTGTTTTTTCTCTTTTGCCATAGTTTCCACCCTTTCCTTTCTTATCCTAAAAAAGTACACATTTTCATATAAAAAGAGCCGGACAAATCAACGCAGTAATCCCTTGTATTAAATCTCCTTTGATTTATCCGGCATTCTATCTCTCATGTGAATGTACTTTATTTAGTTTTTATAAGTGTTTGATCTCAATACCTTCTTCTGTGAATTTCTCACGGATCTTCTGTACAAAAGCAAGTGCTTTTGGTCCGTCTCCGTGTACACAGAGTGTGTCACCCTTGATGTCAAGCTCTTTTCCGTTGATGGATGTGACTTTACCTTCTTTGATCATCTTCACGCATCTTTCGATGGCAATGTTCTCATCTGTGATCATGGATCCCTCCATCTTTCTCGGTACAAGAGAAAGATCATCCATGTATGCACGGTCTGCAAAGATCTCGGATGCTGTACGGAGTCCCTTGCTCTCAGCGATATCACCGAGAACTGCTCCTGCACAGTAGTAAACGATCAGATCTTTGTCATACTCACAGATTGCCTCGCAGATTGCGGTGGAAATGTCCTCGTCATACTGGCAGGCATTTCCCATTGCTCCATGTGGAGCTACATGCTGAAGCTTCATTCCATAACTTTTTGTGAATGCAGCCAGTGCTCCGATCTGGTATCTGACGTAATTCTTAACTTCATCATGAGAGAGAACCATCTTTCTTCGTCCAAAGCCAAGAAGATCAGGATATCCAGGATGGGCTCCAACCATAACGCCACGTTCCTTTGCCATGCGGACTACCTTATCCATTACCATTGGATCGCCTGCATGCCAGCCACATGCTACATTTGCTGTTGTGACATATTTAATGATCTCTTCGTCTCCGCCCAGCTTGTATGCGCCAAAGCTCTCACCCATGTCACTGTTTAAGTCAATACTGTACATGTTGCTACCTTCCTTTCTTTTCTTTACTTGTTGAAAGTATAACATGTTAAACAAGAATAATAAAATAGATTATTTTTTCAGAATATATTAATATTTTCTATATTTCTTTTGTAATAGATTTTACATTTCTTTTATTCTTTTTAGAAAAAGATATTGACATCCGATAAAACATATGCTTAAATAGTCATATGAACATTCAATCATATATTCATATAAATTTCAAGGAGATTTCATATGGAAGAGAAATTAGAGAAGAATTCCATGGAGTCCACGGATTCCTGTGGCTGCGGTTGCGGCCACGACCATCACGATGAACATGAGCATGCGGAACATGCACATGAAGAACACCATCACCACGATGATGAGCATTGTGGATGTGGCTGCGAGGATCATGATCACGAGCATGAACATCATCACCATCATCACGACGATGACCACTGCGGCTGTGGTTGCGAGGATCATGATCACGAGCATGAACATCATCACCATCATCACGACGATGACCACTGCGGCTGTGGTTGCGGGGATCACGACCACAACCACGAGCACTCCCACAGCACAGCATCCGCAAAACGTGTCTACATCCTGGAGAACCTGGGCTGTGCTCACTGTGCTTCCAAGATGGAGGAACAGATCCAGCATCTTGACGGCGTAGAAAGTGCAACCATCACTTTCGCCACCAAACAGCTTCGTTTAAACGCTGCTGATCCGGATGCTCTGCTTCCGCAGATCCGCAAGATCTGCACCTCCATTGAATCCGAAGTCAAAGTTGTTCCGAGAAATCCGAAACCATCCGCTTCTGCTGACGTGACAACCAAGATCTACCTTCTGGAGAACTTAGGATGTGCTCACTGCGCTTCCAAGATGGAAGAACAGATTGCAGATCTCGACGGTATCTCCGAAGCTACCATCACTTTTGCTACCAAGCAGCTCCGTGTCACTGCAAAAAATCCGGACCGCTATCTTGACCAGATCCGCAAGATCTGTACTTCCATCGAATCCGAAGTTGTCGTAAAAGAAAAAGATCCGAAGCCAAAAACGCAGACAGCTGCATCCGAAACTCACGCAGCTGGCAAAAAAGAAACTTTTTCCAAAGAAAAGATCGACACAATCTGTATTATCATCGGTGCGATCCTCTTTGTTGCCGGCGAAATCATGGAACATAAAGGATTTGCAACTACTGCCACTCTTCCGGTATTCATGATTGCATACCTGGCCCTTGGCGGTGTGATCGTTGTAAAAGCAGCCAAAAACATCTCCCATGGACAGGTTTTCGATGAAAACTTCCTGATGAGTGTTGCAACCCTTGCTGCTTTTGCTATCAATGATTCTGCAGAGGCCGTAGGCGTTATGCTCTTCTACCGTATCGGTGAGCTTTTTGAGGAAAAAGCTGTTGAGCGAAGCCGTGGACAGATCATGGACGCTGTTGACCTCCGCCCGGAAGTTGTAAATCTTATTGTTGGCGATGACATTCAGGTAATCCCATCTGAGGAAGCTCAGGTTGGTGATGTTCTCCTGGTCCGCCCTGGCGACCGTATTCCTCTTGACGGCGTGATCCTCGAAGGAAGCAGCCGTATTGACACATCACCAATCACAGGTGAACCTGTACCAGTTGCTGTAAACGAGGGTGACGAGATCACTTCCGGATGTGTAAATACCTCCGGCCAGTTAAAGATCCGCGTGGAAAAACCTCTCGAAGAGTCCATGGTCACACGTATCCTGGATTCTGTAGAAAATGCAGCAGCAAGTAAACCGAAGATCGACCGTTTTATCACACGTTTTGCAAAAGTGTACACTCCTTGTGTTGTAGGAATCGCTGTTGCAACAGCACTGATTCCATCCCTTGTAACCGGAAACTGGCATTACTGGATCTACACAGCCATCACCTTCCTGGTAATGAGCTGCCCATGTGCTCTTGTACTTAGTATCCCGCTTGCATTCTTCTCAGGCATCGGTGCCGGTTCCAAGAAAGGAATCCTGTTCAAAGGCGGCCTTTCCATCGAGGGATTAAGCAACCTTGGCGCTGTAGTTATGGATAAAACCGGAACCATCACAGAAGGTAACTTCCAGCTTCAGAAAGTTGTAACTGCCGGTAAATATAACGAAAACGAACTTCTTTCCATGTGTGCAGGCTGCGAGCAGAACTCCACACATCCGATTGCAAACAGTATTGTAGCTGCCGCAAAAGAACGCGGAATCCAGTTTGAAAAACCGATCTCTCTGGAAGAAATTTCCGGACATGGAATTGTCGCAGAAATGTCGGAGGGAAAAGTTCTCTGTGGAAACCGCAAGCTGATGGATAAATTCGGCGTCACCATCGGAGAATTAAAAGAAGCCTCTTACGGCTCTGAAGTATTTATGGCTGTAAACGGAACTTTTGCAGGATATATGCTGATCTCCGATACTATCAAACCAGATGCAAAAGAAGCCATTGCTTCCCTGAAAAAACTCGGTCTTCACACAGTTATGCTTACCGGAGATTCCGAAGACAGTGCAAAGGCCGTAGGAAAAGATGCCGGAATCGATGAAATCTATGCCAAACTTCTTCCGGAAGATAAGCTCAATGCCCTGAAAAAAGTCCGTGAGGCACACGGAACGGTTATGTTTGTCGGCGACGGAATCAATGACGCTCCTGTTCTTGCTGGCGCTGATGTAGGCGCAGCCATGGGAAGTGGTGCAGATGCTGCGATCGAGGCTGCAGATGCTGTATTTATGAATTCCAATGTAGACGCTATCCCGCAGTCCATCGCCATTGCGCGGAACACAAACCGCATTGCATGGCAGAACGTGGTATTCGCCCTTGTGATCAAGATCGCAGTTATGATCCTTGGTCTTGCCGGACACGCAAACATGTGGATGGCCGTATTTGCAGACACTGGTGTTGCCATGATCTGCGTGCTGAATTCCATTCGTATCCTGTATAAAAAATAAAGAATTTGACCGGTGCGGTTTTTTCAGCTACAATAGAAGTTAATAGTTTGGAGGATACGCAAATGAAGAAACCACATATCGATTACCCGATCAATGATGATACGCTTTACCGGCTTGCCGACCTGTTCAAGGTCTTTGGTGATCCTACCAGGATCCGTATCCTGTATGCGCTTTCTGTAGAAGAACTTTGTGTGCAGGATATTGCCGACCGGCTTTCCATGACACAGAGTGCGATTTCTCATCAGCTTCGTGTGCTGAAGCAGATGTCACTGGTCAAATTTCGAAGAGATGGAAAAACAATCTTCTACTCCCTGGCAGACAGCCACGTGGCAACCATCATGAATCAGGGTCTGGAACACGTAACAGAAGAATAAAACATAAAAAGCACCAAAAGCCGATCCGCTTTCCAGCAATGGAAATAGCAGATCGGCTTTTTTATAAATAACGTTCAGTTCCGGCTTTTTTTATTCATTTACACAATTAATAGCATCAACCGTCTTTTTATACTCAGAAGACACTTTTTCAAGAAGTTCCGGCAGCTTTGCCTCATCCGGAGCACCGCCTCTGAGTTCTTCTGTCAGATCACTGGAAACTTTAAACAGCTGTGTGAATCCCAGATTTGCACAAACACCCTTTAATGTATGGGCAGCACGGAAAGCTTCCTCATAATCCGCTTTATCCATGGTATCGACAAGTGTCTGATAACTTGGATCATCAAGGAATTTTCTGGCAAATTTTTCTACCAGCATTTTGTTTCCCGCAAAACGTCCAAGCACCTCTTCGTAATTACTTTCAATCGCACTATAGCACTGTTCAATTGTCATTGTATATTTCTCCTTTCCATCAGGCATCCTCCGTATTTTCACGGTCTGTTTCCTGGCCTGTACATTATTTATATTTCTCTCTCGCTCTGTGGTAAAGTACCATCGCTCCGTATGCAGGCATTCTCACATGAAGGATTCCCGCATCCGCAATATATTCCTCTGCCTTTTCTGTGTAGCCATCTCTGGAAGAAAGCATCAGGCGCTGAAAAGCTGTCGCTTCTTTCCGGCTTACACCTGTTTTCCAGGCTGTTACCCTCACATCTCTCTCATAATCCTGATTATTGATGATCACAATGATCTGCTCAGAATCAGAAAAGCGGCCATAACTTAAGCCCTGATGATCGTTCCACAGAAACTCCAGGGAACCTTTTGCAAGGAGCGGATATGCCTTGTGTATACAGATCATCCGTTTATGAAAATCCAGCATCTCAAGATCTTCTTTTCCCCAGGGATAAGTTCTGCGGTTATCCGGATCTGTAAAGCCACACACACCGGCCTCGTCCCCGTAATATACCGTAGGTGCACCTGGCCACGTCATCTGGATCACAACCGCCTCTCTCATGATCCCAGGATTAATGCCTGCGGATGCCGCCTCTGCACCTGCATAGGAAAGCCTTCCTACTCTGTGGTTGGTTCTTGTCAGGAATCTGGAATGATCATGGTTGGAAAGCTCATTCATGGCCCCGTAAAGAGCTCCCATGTGCAGTGACCGCATATGATGCTTCATGGCACCGATAAAGGCCTCACTGTTACCGTAGAGGTCCTCCCGGTACTCATCGCTGTGCTTCTCCATTCCGGTGAGGAACCAGGTTACAGGCTCCATAAAAGCGTCGTAGTTCATAACTGTATCCCACTCATCACCAAGAAGCCAGCTCTCCGGATTTCCGTAATGTTCCGCAAGGATCACCGCATTGGGATTGGCTTCTTTTACCGCCTTTCGGAACTCTTTCCAGAAGTGATGGTTAAATTCATTGCTGTGGCCCAGATCCGCTGCCACATCCAGTCTCCATCCGTCTACGTTATACGGCGGAGAAACCCATTTCCTGCCTACATCAAGGATCGTCTGACAAAGTTCCTCAGAGTCTTCATAATTCAGTTTCGGCAACGTATCGTGAGTCCACCAGCCGTCATAGGTAGGATTATACGGCCAGCGATTCTGATCCCGGAAACAGAAGAAAGAACGGTAAGGGCTGTCCGCCGAAACATAGGCTCCCTTTTCGTATCCTTCCTGGTTTTCATAGATCCGTTCTCTGTCCATCCATTTATTAAAAGATCCACAGTGGTTAAATACCCCGTCCAGGATCACTTTCATTCCTCTCCTGTGGATTTCTTCCACAAGTTCCCGGAAAAGCTCGTTGCTGGCCTTTAGATTCCGTTTATCGGTCACACGGCGGATATACTTAAGCGCATGGCTGTTATCCCGGTCTCCGGGGCTTAAAAGGCCGTCACAGTCCTCCACGATCTTTCCGATATGAGGATCAATATGGTCATAGTCCTGACAGTCATACTTGTGGTTGCTCGGGGAAACAAACACCGGATTCAGATAGATCACATCCACTCCAAGCTCCTGCAGATAATCCAGTTTATCCATAACTCCCTGAAGATCACCGCCGTAAAATTCCCGGACACCCATGACTGCAGGAATTTTCCCCCAGTCATCCACTTTCACGGAAATATCCCCGATGTAAGAGTATTCTCCGGTTTCCACATCATTGGAAGGGTCTCCATTATAAAAACGATCCACATAAATCTGGTACATGATCGCACCCTTCAGCCATTCCGGCACATGATAATCCGGATAGATCTCAAATTCTGTCCGTTCCTCATGCCTGGTACTGACACCGTTTGTATCGTAATAACAGGTAACAAGCCCTGAACGGATTTCAAAATAATAGCGCACAATGTCTTTTCCCATTATGATCTGTGCAGTATAGTAATCAAAACTTCCGGAAGTCTTCTCCCGTTTCATTTCCAGATATTCCCCGTCATGCACAAGACAGACGTTGTCCACATTATTTCGCTGGGTACGAAAACGGATCGTAACTGTATCGCCCTCCCGCGGTTCCACAGGTGTCCGGTAATATTCTGTTCCATCGCTGAACATCGCGTCTTTATTTAATACCGGACTCATATTGAGTATATACTGCATCTTCTTTGCTGTCTCCATGCTTTCATATAACATTCTATTTTCCTCATTCCGTTTTTAGTACCACTCTCTTAAATATATTATCTTAATTTTTTCCATATCGCAAGTTTATCTACCGGTTTTCTCCATGTTTCCGCTTTTATTTTTACGCAGTAAAAAAGACAGCTGGTTAGGCTGCCTTTTTTGGAGAAGGTATTTCTTCTTATGGGGTGTAGCAAAAACTATATAATGTATTGGGGGGGTTTTTACGGTATATATAGTACCATGTGTCCACCAAAAAGTGTGCACAAAGTTCACAAAATTCAATATGTTTTTTTGTGCACTTTATTCGTTTGTTTCTGCAACCTCTTCTTTTTCTGTTGTAAAAAGTGCTTCAAACTCTTCACGATGTACTTTTTCCTTCTCAAGAAGAAGGGATGCACAGCTGTGAAGAACGCCGATATGCTCTCGGATAATACTCTCTGCTTTCTCGTGGCATTCGCTGATGATACGGGAAATTTCCTCATCGATCTCTCTTGCCACTTCCTCGCTGTAACCTCTGGTATGTGCCAGATCACGGCCGATAAATACCTCATCGTCATCGTTGCCGTAAGCGATCAGGCCGATCTTTTCGGACATACCGTATTTCATTACCATGGAACGTGCAGTCTCTGTGGCACGTTTGATATCATTGGATGCACCTGTTGTAATATCTCCGAAGATGATCTCCTCGGCCACACGGCCTCCGAGAAGCGTTGTGATATCCTCCAGCATCTTGTTCTTTGTGTTGAACATCTCATCATTATCCGGAAGCGGCATGGTGTAACCGGCAGCGCCCATTCCTGTAGGAATAATGGAAATGGTGTATACCGGGTCCATATGCGGAAGCACATGGAACAGGATCGCATGACCTGCCTCATGATAAGCAGTGATCTTCTTCTCTTTGTCAGAGATGACCTTGCTCTTCTTCTCTGCACCGATCCCGACTTTAATGAATGCTTTTTTGATATCTTTCTGCATGATATAAGGACGGCTTTCTTTGGCTGCGTCAATGGCCGCCTCGTTGAGAAGGTTCTCCAGATCCGCACCGGTAAATCCGGCTGTTGTCTGGGCAATCTGGCGAAGATCCACATCATCTCCCAGCGGTTTGTCCTTGGCATGGACCATCAGGATCTCTTCTCTGCCCTTAACATCCGGACGTCCCACACCGACTTTTCGGTCAAAACGTCCCGGACGGAGGATTGCCGGGTCCAGGATATCCACACGGTTGGTAGCTGCCATCACGATGATACCTTCATTTACTCCGAAACCATCCATCTCTACAAGAAGCTGGTTCAGTGTCTGCTCTCTCTCATCATGGCCGCCACCCATTCCGGTTCCTCGCTGGCGGGCTACCGCATCGATCTCATCAATAAAGATAATGCACGGCGCATGGCGCTTGCCTTCTTCAAAAAGATCTCGTACACGGGACGCACCGACACCTACAAACATCTCCACGAAATCCGATCCGGAAATGGAGAAAAACGGAACCCCCGCTTCTCCTGCAACTGCTTTCGCAAGAAGGGTTTTACCGGTTCCCGGAGGGCCCACAAGGATTACTCCTTTCGGAATTCTGGCACCTACCTTGGTATACTTCTGCGGGGATTTCAGGAAGTCAACCACTTCCTCCAGATCCTCTTTCTCCTCCTGAAGACCTGCAACATCCTTGAATGTTACTTTCTTATCATCAGGGGTAGACATTCTGGCTCTGCTTTTTCCGAAGTTCATCATCTTCGCATTGCTTCCACCGCCTCCGGACATCTGCCGGTTCAGCATCATAAAGAAAAAGATAAGGATCGCACCGGTAAGTACCACCGGAAGAACGGTTCCGATCATGGAACTGTCTTTGGGCACATTGCGGATCGTCGGATCAATGTCATATTTTTCAAGAAGCTCTTCTGCCTCTTTTACATCGGTTACATAGACTGTCCTCTGACCGTCTGAAACAATGTTTGCCGTTACATAACCGGTGGGCACTTCTCTGTTCTGATGAATCACTGCATCCGTTACTTTGTCTTCTTCCAGAGCCTTTTCCAGCTGACCCATTGTGTAACTGCCCTGGGTAGATACCTGGTCATTGAGATACAGATATCCTGCGATCAGTGCCACAATAAGCAGAAGGTACAGGCCTATCTTACCTGAATGCTTGCTCACTTGGTTAAATCTCCTTTCAGTCCTCCAGTTCCACTACTCCGATGTAAGGAAGGTTTCTGTATTTCTGGGCATAATCAAGTCCATATCCTACCACAAACTCATCCGGAATATTGAAACAGCAGTAATCTACCTCTACGTCTGTCACACGTCTCTCCGGTTTATCAAGAAGCGTACAGAGTTTAATGCTTGCCGGGTGTCTGCCTTTCAGGATACGCAGCAAATAGCTTAATGTTCTTCCTGAATCAATGATATCCTCCACGATCAGGACATCTTTCCCCTCCAGAGGCTGGTCAAGATCCTTGACGATCTTTACAACACCGCTTGATTTCGTGTCATCACCGTAACTGGATACAGACATGAAATCCAGAGTTACCGGCCGTGTGATCCTTTTGGCAAGCTCACACATAAAGAAAACTCCGCCTTTCAGCACACAGATCATGTGTACATCTTTTCCCTCGTAATCTTTGTTGATCACATCTGCAACTTCCTGGATACGGGCATCTACTTCTTCTTCACTGAGTAAAACCCTGATTTTTTCGCTCATGTTAAAACTCCTCCTTGGTAATGTAATTCCAACACTCTCCCTGTAGTGGAAGTGACCTTATACTGTTCGTTCATTCGTCCTCCCGGGATCCAGAGGATCTCTGATCCTGTGGCAACAACCGGAATCTGATCCCTTAAACCGGCCGGAATCTTCTCGTCAATAAAGACACGGTTCAGTTTCTTTCTTCCTCCGGCACTGTTTACAACAAGATAGTCTCCCTGTTTTCTGGTACGAACGCATGGACTACCTTTTATTTTATCATAATCCATCCATTTCGTATACTTTTTTTCTTCAATCTTCTGATTCTTATAGGGGAAAATTTTTGTCTCAAAGATTCCGAAAGAACATCTGAGGGTTCCTGGAACCGGAATTTCAAAAAAAAACTCTGTATACTCCGGTGCCTCCTGCGTTTCTGTCTTTTCCAGCAGAATCCCTCCATACTGCCGGATGGCCCTTAAATGCTGCGGAAAGCAAATATAACGGCCGATTTCTTTCTCCCTGAGGGAAAATACCTGTTCTACGTGAAGAGAGGTAAAATCTTTTCTTTTCCCCGCAAGCTGTTCAAAACCTTCCATCACTGCATATTCCCGGATAATGGAATCTTCTTCAAAAAAGATATCATCCAGAAAATAGCCTTCTTTCCGCCTGCACAGTTTCAGAAGTTCTTTTCCTTTTTTTTGGAAATACTCATCCGCAGACGCAAGGATTCTGGCTGTTTCCGCCATATGTTCCACTGCCTTTTGGTTAATTTCCATCTCCATTGCAGGAAGTATGTGATGCCGGATTCTGTTTCTCGTATATTCATCAGAAAGGTTACTGCTGTCTGTAATATAGGGAATTCCTCTTTCTTCCAGATAATAGACAATTTCCTTCCGTTCTAAACATAAAACCGGCCGGATAATTTCTCCATTACAGGGGCGAATTCCCGAAAGGCCGCGAAGGCCTGTCCCTCGTGCCAGATGATGTAGCATGGTTTCTGCCAGATCATTACAGTTATGGGCCAGCGCAATGCAGAACCGCCCCATTCCCTCTTCCCGTTTTTCCGAAAAACCAAGCTTCTTTTTTTCTTCCGCAAAAGCCTGCTTACGAACAATCCTTCCGGTTTCTTCCTCTCCCAGTTTCCACTCCCTGGAAAGTCTGGGAACCGGATAATGATAAGACTGAAACGGAATTTTCCATTCTTCACAGATTTTTTTTACAAGGGCTTCATCTCTGTCCGCTTCTTTTCCCCTGATTCCATGGTGGATATGAACCGCCTCCAGGGAAAATCTAAATTCTTTTTGTATGCTTTTTAAAATATGGAGCATGGCAACAGAATCCGCTCCTCCGGATACTCCCGCCACTATCATACTTCCAGCTTCCAGCATCTGATTTTCCCTGATATATTTTTTTACACGTTCGATCATTTTTTCTCCTGTATCAAAGACTTTCTATTTTTTCCAAAGGCCTGCCACAACTACCGTCATATCATCTTTTGCCCGGTAATCGCTGTATCCCAGAACCCGTTCCAGTATTCCACGTCCAATCTCTTTCGGTTCTTTTTCCCGGATATCCATAATAATCTCCTTCATGGTCTCCTCTTCCCGTTCTGCTGGCAGCGCATCCAGGACTCCATCTGTCATCATAATCAGATAATCTCCATGATAAAGTTTTCTGGATGCAGTATCAAAATCCAGCTGCTGAACCAGGCCTGCTGCCAGACTTTCTGATGAAATGGATTCCACCCAGTGGTCCCTTTTTATGAATGTAGAGGATGCACCTGCCTTCAGGAAATTACAGATTCCCGTGTAAAGATCCACTGCACAGATATCTACCGTGGAAAACATTCCTTCTCTTCCTTTCAGAATCAGTGCCGAATTCACCATTCGTGCTGCTGTTTCCTGGGAAAATCCGGATTCCATAAACTGTTCCAGCAGCTCCACCACAATTTCGCTTTCCTTGAAAGCTTCCATCCCGGACCCCATTCCATCCGAAAGGCAGAGAAAAAACCTGCCATCTTCCTCCTGGCGGCAGATATAATTGTCTCCGGAAACTTTTTCCGCTTCTCTTGTCAGGCTTGCCACTCCGTAAAGGATCTGATAACTTACATCTTCCACAAAATGTACGGTATGAAACTCCCCATTTACAATACTCCTGCTTCCCTGCTCCGGTGTCATAGGGCTTCCACATATTCTGGATAAAATCTGTGCAATTTCCGTCATAGAAACACACTGCCTATTTCTGGCACGAAGATTCAGAAATACCTGCCGTCTTCCTTCTACTTTGTCCATAACCCAGACATTTTTTATGATTACATGTTTTTTGCAGAAAGCTTTTCGGAGATCCTCCCGGAAGCTGGGATCTGCCGGCATAATGTCATACAGTTCTTCGGCCACGTGATCCATAATTCTGGATATCTCAGTAAGCTGCTGTGCAACCGCAAGACGACTTTCGATCATCCGGTTGTCCCAGACCAGATTCTGTCTCTCCTCCCGAAACTCTTCATTCAGAACCTGAAAATACTGAGCCGAACGCCCACAGACACTGATCCATTCGCTTCGCGCCTGACATATGGCTTCCTCATCGCCTTCTTCCATAACACGGATCATCTTCTCACTGCCCCGCATGGTTTCCCCGGCACGTTCTCCCCAGCAGATTTCTCTCTGATAACATCTGGCACAGACAAAAGCACTGGTGTCAGAAATAATACGATTCAGCTGTCCTCCGCTCAAAAACTCCTTACGGTAGGGCATCCCATAAAAAGTTTCCGCCAGTTTTCGGAATGATGCTGCATACCGTTCCACTTTTTCCTTCTGGGGATGGCTTTCACATAGCGGCATCATCTCTTCTTTTTCCTGCGTTCTTCCTGAAAAGACAGTTTTTGCCATGTCCCGGAGTATCAGCAGAATGCTGACTACGAGCATGGCAATGATCCATTCCTGCATATTTTTCCCTCCCCTTATAACCTTCACTGACTGATTATTATAAAGGAGGTATTCTGAAATATGTGTCAAAACCGCACGATAATCCCAGGAAATTTTCTGCCAAAAGGCTTCTGCTTTCGGCTATTTTTCTTCCTGAAATACAATCTCATTGTCTTTTACAAGACCAAGCTTTTCTCTGGCTGCTTCTTCTACATATTCATCGGTTTTCATATATTCTTTCTGAGCTTCAATTTCCTTGGTTCGTTCCTTCTCACTGTCAATCGATTTCTCCAGTGTTGCCGCCTTGGAATTATAATAATCCAGACGTCGCTGCAGCCCCTTGCTCTGCACCATAAGACTTCCAAGCAGCACCAGCGCAATCACGGCAATTCCTGCCATACCAAGATAATTATAACCGATTATCTTCTTTTTTTTCCCTTTTTCCGGCTTTTTCAATCTGTCTGCTCCTTTTTTAGCTTTCTTGATTTTCATTTTTATTATGAGCTTATATATCCAGATTTTACAACTTCTGTTAAAAAATATCAACCAGTTTGCTGTCTTTTTTTGTCCTTATTGAAACAGTCTTTTTAAAAGGGACTCTTCCTTTTTTTCCTTCTTTCTGCCAAGATATGCAAGGCTGTCAATTCTACCTTCCAGACTCAGTTCCCCGCTCTCCAGATCCAGATGCCTTACATGCAGGGAATCTCCTTTCAGGGACAGTTTTCCCTCTTCTGTGTGCAGCAGTATCTCTTTTTCGTCAAAAGATATCACCTCCCGGATTCCGGTGATTGTGCCCCCCTTCTGTCTTTCCAGCATCAACTTATGAGCTACCGCAGATTTCTTCCCGTCCAAAACCAGCCTCCCGGGAACCGTTTCTCTTTTAATCTATGAAACGCTGTATGGAAATAGACCATTCGCAAAAGCATGCCCAATCAGCCGGATATCGAAACATGCAGAAAGCGTTTTCCGGATCTGGTTAAATATAGCGGAACATACTCTCTACTTCATCTTTTTTTACTGTATCTTTAACTTCCAGAACTTCCACCTTTACGTTACGGCTTCCGAACTGAATTTCCACGGTATCCCCGGTTTTTACCTGTACAGATGCCTTGGCCGGTTTGTCATTTACAAGAACTCTTCCTGCATCGCATGCCTCATTGGCCACCGTACGGCGTTTGATCAGTCTGGATACTTTCAGATATTTATCAAGACGCATATTTTTTCCTCCTTAAAAAACTTTCGTAGTAAAAAAGCAGGAGAAACCGGTTTCTGGTTCCTCCTGCCGTTATCACTGAATCAACAGATTATTTACCGTTAACAACATCCTTTAAAGCTTTTCCTGCTTTGAATTTTGGAGACTTGGAAGCCTCGATTGTCATGGTCTCACCAGTCTGAGGATTTCTTCCCTCTCTTGCAGCTCTTGTGCTTACTTCGAAAGTTCCAAATCCAACAAGCTGAATCTTCTCGCCTTTTTTCAGTTCATCAGTTACAACATCGATAAAAGATTTCAGAACAGCTTCTACATCTTTCTTGGAAAGATTGGTGTCTTTCGCCATTGCTGCTACTAACTCTGTTTTATTCATGGTGTTTCCTCCTATAATTGATGTTCTCTTATTTTTTTGGCTTTGCCTTATATATATAAACCTTTTGGCTTATAATGTCAAGGTTTTTCGCATATTACAGGCGGAAGGATGACCCTTTATTTCATGGAATCAACCATTTCAAGAACTGCCTTGCCCATTGCATCGGATTTCTCGTCTGCATCTGCAAGAGAGGTTCCTTTTACTCCATAGTAGAATTTTACCTTCGGCTCTGTACCGGACGGTCTTACACATACCCATGCATCGTCTGTAAGCTCATAATAAAGAACATTGGAGTTCGGAAGGCCTGTCGGTTTCTTCTCTCCTGTAGCAAGATCTGTAATCTCATCCAGTTTATAGTCACGTACTGCGGTTACCTTATGACCTGCAAACTCTGCCGGCGGATTCTGACGAAGTGTTGTCATGATCTCCTGAATCTTCTGGAGTCCCTCAATACCCTTCATGGTAACTGCCTGGATAGCATCTTTATAATATCCAAACTCCTCATACATATCAATCATTGCATCCCAGAGAGTCTTGCCCTGTGTCTTATAGTAAGCGGCAGCCTCGCAAAGTGCCATAGTAGCAACGATGGCATCTTTATCTCTTGCATAGGTTCCGATCAGGCAGCCATAGCTCTCCTCAAATCCGAAAAGATATGTACCCTTACCGCTGTTCTCAAATCCAAGGATCTGCTGTCCGATGTATTTGAATCCGGTAAGCACTTCGATGAGATTCACGTTGTATCCCTTGGCAATCGCATCTGCCAGGTTTGTTGTAACGATTGTCTTTACAAGAGCTCCGTCTTCTGGAAGGCTTCCGTTTACAGCCTTTCTCTGGCTCAGCTCATAGTTTGCAAGAAGGCATCCGGACATGTTTCCGGTCAGGTCATGGTACTCACCGTTTTTATCTTTTACGCGGACACCAAGACGGTCTGCATCCGGGTCTGTTGCAAGTACGATGTCTGCATCAACTTCTTTGGCAAGCTTCAGGCCAAGTTCAAATGCCTCTGCTGCCTCCGGGTTCGGATAGCTGACAGTCGGGAAATCTCCGTTCGGAAGTTCCTGTTCCGGTACTACGTATACGTTCTCAAATCCAAGCTCTTTCAGGATTCTTCTGGCCGGGATATTACCGGTTCCGTGAAGTGGTGTGTAAACGATCTTGAGGTTCTTGCCCTCTGCCTGGATGGCATCCATATGGATGATCTGTTTCTTAAGCTCTGCCATGTAAGCATCGTCAACAGCCTGTCCGATCACCTCGAAAAGTCCTGCCTTCACTGCTTCTTCTTTATCCATGGTCTTTACGGTATTCCAGTCGGAGATTGCCTTAACCTCACCCATGATTCCGGTGTCATGAGGTGGTGTGATCTGTGCGCCGTCTTCCCAGTAAACCTTGTATCCGTTGTATTCCGGCGGGTTATGGCTGGCTGTTACGTTGATACCTGCAACGCATCCCAGATGACGTACTGCAAAGGAAAGCTCCGGTGTCGGACGAAGTGTCTCGAAAATGTAAGCCTTGATTCCGTTAGCGGCCAGGCAAAGTGCTGCTTCCTGGGCGAACTCCGGTGACATATGACGGGAATCATATGCAATGGCAACACCCTGGGATTTCTTGTCTACTTTTGCGATGTAGTTGGCAAGACCCTGAGTTGCTCTTCTTACTACATAAATATTCATACGGTTGGTACCCGCGCCAATGATACCGCGCAGGCCTGCCGTACCAAATTCAAGATCCATATAAAAACGCTCTTTGATCTCATTTTCGTCGTCTTTGATTGCTTTCAGCTCTTCTTTTGTTGCCTCGTCGAAGTATGGGTTTTCAAGCCACTGATTATAGATTTCCTTATAATCCATGTTCCAAAATACCTCCCTGTTTCTTTATATAAGATAATTAACATTATATAACAATTTTCTGAAAAAGGGAAGTTTTGTTTTTGACACATTCAGAATTATTCCTGTCGGAAGCACTGTTTTGAAAATTCCTCCCACTGTTTTTTCTGATGAATCAGGGTTCGCAGCTTTTCCACATTTTTCCCGGAAATCACTGCTTTGTTATGCGTATAATAATGATTGGCAAGTTTCCAGTATTTTTCCGGATAACAGAATCGGACTCTCAGATTCTGCCACTCAGACTCTGAAATCGGACGTACCGAATTGTATGCGGAAAGCATCTTCTGGGCAATGTGTAAGTCCCAGCAGTATTTCTCCAGAATTTTCCGCATAAAACGGTACAGATCTGCCATCTGCACATCAAAACTCCAGTGGCTGAAATTGGTTACTGCTGTATTTTTTCCAATTATCAGTACATTATGCTGATTATATTCCCCATGGCAGATACTGCCTTTCTGGAGAGCCTGCTGCCGCAGATTTTTATAATCCGTGGTTTCCAGCATATCTGCCGCTTCTTCTCCCTTCTGAAGAAACCATTCCACACTTTTCAGATAATCTTTTTCAAATTGATTGGATGGTCCTTTTTTCCGGATAAAACGACGTATCTTTTTCATTTCCTGATTATGCCGGTTATATTCATTCTGCAGATCTCTTCCCGCATAATCCATTTCCACCGGAAGCTGCATGATTTTGTGGATCTGTGCCAGAGTACAGATACTCTTTAAAATATCCGTTTCAGATTTCGTATCACATTCCCGTCCCTCAAACCAGATCTGTGCAGTGTATGGAATGGCATCTTTGTCCCTGCTTACCAGAACCCCCTCCTGATTTCTGAGATAGATATCCACGAAACAATTCTGTTCTTTCAGTTTTTCAAGAAGCTGCTGCTGCATGGAAAGCTTTTTTTCTGAGCCGTGAAATTCCCGGAGTATCACAGGACCTTTTTCTGTCTGGCAAAGAAGTGCACCCCTCACCCTGCCGGAAGTAAATGCTGTAAGCCCGTACTGCTCCAGTACGCTCAAACCATAATCATACAAAAAAGTTCCCCCCTGCCTTATTTTACGTTCTATCTTATGCAGGGGGGATTTTCGTTATTCTATTGGGTTTTTATGCTGTCTTTTCCGCTGTTTCAAGAAGTTTTTCTTTTGTGTTAAGGGATGGATCTTTCAGCACACAGTCAAGAAGTCTTTCCAGAAGATCTCCCAGTTCCGGTCCGGCCGGATGTCCGGCATTTATGAGATCTTTTCCGGAAACTGCCAGGGTTTTCAGTGAGGTACATTCTCCTCTTTCAAGGATTCCCTGATAGGTTTCTGTCACGCCACCTAACCGTGCCAGTTTCTCCTCTCTCCTGTAAGTACTCTGCGCTAAAAGATCTGCCTTCTGTACTTTCAGATACAGTGGAAAAAGATCTTCTCCTATGAGGTTCACAGATCTTCTCACATCCTCAGCTGCCGGTGTGGGGCGAAGATCGTGATACCGGATCAGACGACAGGTATTTCGGATGGTTGCATTGTCAAATTTCAGGCGGCGCAGGATCTTTCCTGCCAGCTTTTCCCCTGCCGGTCCGTGTGTCTTAAAGTGGTCTCTTCCGTTCCCGTCCGTCTTTTTTACAACCGGCTTGGCGATGTCGTGAAGAAGCATGGTGATGCGGAGAAGCCTGTCATTTTCGATCTCTGTGAGACTTTTCAGAATGTGCTCGCCTACGGTGTAGCAGTGATGGGGAGTATTCTGCTCTGTCTCCATGCAGGCATCAAATTCCGGAAGAAATTCTCTTGTAAGGCCTGTCTCCCAGGCTGTCCTGAGATAATCCGGATGATCGGACACCAGAAGCTTCACAAGCTCTGTCTGGATACGTTCTGCACTGACATGTTCCAGGTTTCCTGACATCCGCGCCAGTGCTGCCTTTGTATTCTCTTCCACAGTAAATCCAAGCTGTGCGGAAAAACGCACTGCCCGGAGCATCCGAAGGGCATCCTCTGTAAAACGTTCCACCGGATCCCCGACACACCGGATGATCTTCCCATCAATATCTTTCATTCCGCCAAACAGATCCACCAGTCCGTGCTCCGGATGGTAGGCCATGGCATTGATGGTAAAATCTCTTCGTTTCAGATCTTCCTCAAGGCTTCTGGTAAAAGTCACAGCATCCGGATGGCGGCCATCATGATACTCGCCGTCCACACGGTAGGTTGTCACCTCAAATCCTTCTTTATCCATCATTACGGTTACTGTTCCATGCTGGATCCCCGTATCTACAGTTCTGTGAAAAAGTTCCTTCACCTGCTCCGGAAGTGCAGAAGTTGTAATGTCCCAGTCCCCCGGCACCCGGTTCAGGATGGAATCCCGGACGCAGCCGCCGACAACGTAAGCCTCATAGCCGGCAACATTTAAAGTCTTCAGAATCTGCGCTGCTTTTTGTGGTATGTTTATCTTCATAATAACTCCTCTTACTGATTGCTGCTGTCAAGATCAAGCATTCACATTTCACTGTATTATCTGCTCTCAGCAGCCGGATGATATTCTGATATGGTTTCAGTAACGACATTATAGCATAAATCCATAAAAACAGCGGAGCTTATTTCGCCCCGCTGTCCAAATTCCTGTATGGTCTGGTTACTGCTCACGCAGTTTTATACATTTTAGTATGCACGTCCCCAGTAAACCATTTTCTTGGCCGGTTTTCCGCAGCATACGCAAACGTCGCTTAACTGCTCCTGCTCAAATGGCATACATCTGGATGTTGCCTGGAAATCTTCTTTGATCTTGTCCTCGCATGCACGGTCGCCGCACCACATAGCTTTAATGAATCCTGGCTTGCTGTTGATGATCTCGCCGAACTCCTCGTAATTCTTGGCTACATAAGTATGTGCCTCTCTGTGTGCACGTGCGCGCTCCAGCATATCATGCTGAATGGTATCCAGAAGCTCTTTAACCTTATCTGCAAGCTCCTCGAAGGATACAGTGTATTTCTCACGGGTATCTCTTCTGCAGAGAACTGCCTGGCCATTCTCGATATCTTTCGGTCCACACTCAACACGAAGCGGAATACCACGCATCTCCTGCTCAGCGAATTTGAATCCCGGGCTTTTGTCTGTAGCGTCAACTTTTGCACGGATGCCTGCTGCCTTCAGTGCTACAAGAAGCTCGTCAGCTTTCTCCATAACGCCCTCTTTACGCTGCTGAATCGGAATGATCACAGTCTGTACCGGAGCGATTCTCGGAGGAAGGACAAGACCGCTGTTATCACCGTGTACCATAATGATGGCACCGATCATACGGGTTGTCATTCCCCAGGATGTCTGGTGAACATATTTCAGTGTGTTATCTTTGTCTGTGTACTGGATTCCGAATGCTTTGGCAAAACCATCTCCGAAGTTATGGCTTGTACCGGACTGAAGAGCCTTACCGTCGTGCATCAGAGACTCGATGGTGTAGGTAGCCTCAGCACCTGCGAATTTCTCCTTGTCTGTCTTCTGTCCTTTGATAACCGGGATTGCAAGAACTTCCTCGCAAAAATCTGCATACAGGTTCAGCATCTGGATGGTACGTGCCTCTGCCTCCTCTGCTGTTGCATGTGCAGTATGGCCCTCCTGCCACAGGAACTCTCTGGAGCGAAGGAACGGACGGGTTGTTTTTTCCCAGCGCACAACAGAGCACCACTGGTTGTAAACCTTCGGAAGATCTCTGTGGGACTGGATCTCTTTCTGATAGAAATCGCAGAACAGAGTCTCAGAAGTCGGGCGCACGCAAAGTCTCTCCTGAAGAGGATCCAGACCGCCATGAGTTACCCATGCAACCTCCGGAGCAAAACCTTCTACATGATCTTTCTCTTTATCAAGAAGAGACTCCGGAATAAAGATCGGCATGTAAACGTTCTCTACACCAGTCTCTTTAAATCTGCGGTCAAGCTCATGCTGGATATTCTCCCAGATTGCATAACCTGCAGGTTTGATCGCCATACAACCCTTAACGCTTGTATAGCCGCAAAGCTCAGCCTTCTTAACAACGTCTGTATACCACTGAGCAAAATCCTCATCCATAGACGTAATGGCCTGTACTAATTTCTTTTCTTTTGCCATGATAATCTCCTTTTTTCAAAAAAAATAAGCCATCCGAATCCCTCACAAGGGACCGAATGACTTCGGCGGTACCACCCCAGTTAACAGCGCGCCCGCTGCTCTCTCAACACCCGTTAACGCCGGAAACACACGCCACGCTTCAATCACGCAGAGCTCCGAGGCCGGTTCCACAGTTCACGCACAGGACCCTTCCACCAAACCAGGCCCCTCTCTGAGATAATTCCCTGTGTACTATTCTCATCATCGCCGTATCTTCGATACATTTTAGGCGAAAACTCCCCCAAAGTCAACCCCAAACCAAAAAAATTCTAATCCACCAAACCCTATCGCCACCATTCAGGGAACAGGGCGCAAGCGCCCGCCTTCCCGTTCATGACCAATACCGTACTCGTGCCCGGAAAGGGAGGGGTGCAGGGGAGGGAAAAGTGGGCTTCGAAACTCCGAGCGCCTTTCCCTCCCCTGCGGTTTTTTACACTGTTGTCAACAGTGCCTCAAATTTTCCTTCCATTTCATACTCGCCGGCATTAGCCGTAATAAAAATACTATCTCCCTTCTGCACATCCACACTTTCCTCCCCGGACTGCACCTTCCCGGCGCCATCCAGCACAAGCAGGCTGGCAAAAGAGGTCTTATCAATCTCTCCAAAGATCTTCTTCATCCTCTGTCCATCCAGAACCACCTTATCAACCGTAAAATAACCACAGTCCACAATATGCGGCTCAAAAGACTTCTTCCGAAGGATCGGCACCCTCTTCGTCACCTGAAGCGCCTTCTCAATATGAAGATCCCTTTCCTTCCCATTGGCATCCTTACGTCCATAATCATAAACCCTGTTTAAGTCAACGTCTGTTTCTGCTTTTCCCCTGATTCTTTTTGCTATGCCATGTTTCTACTCTTTCACAGACACTGCCGGCATCTCCAGATACCGGTTCAGATCTTCTGTGAGAATACGGATCTTGTCTCTGGTATCCTGCTCTTTGTAGGTCAGCCGGTCTGCGATCCTGGTGATATAATCCTCTTCCTCGATGATCTCACAGGTTTCCGGGAAATTAATATCATAGTACTGGGCAAGATAGGATACCCAGTAGTCCACCGGCACCTGTCTGTCCGCAGATAATACAGACTCTCTTCTGAGGCAGGACTCCCACACTGCCGGCGAGATCAGCCCTTCTCCTGCTGCTTCCTCTGAGACTCCCAGCATGGCATCAATGGATGCCACCAGCTTCACCCGGCAGTTATCCAGTTTATCTGCATCCCGGATCAGTTTTGCATGAAACAGTGTTCTGGCGTCATGGATCCCCTCCAGCTTAAAATCACTGTGCTTACGGATTGCCGCATCGATCAGAATGTCAAACTGGTCATCACGGATAAAACGGCGGATCATTTTTTCCTCCCCGAAGAGAAGTTCTGCCCCGAATACTGCATGATCCATAGTTCCCGGCTCAAAGCTGTGAAATCTTCGGATCTGCTCAAAACGTCCGATATCGTGAAGCAGCCCGATCAGTTCTGCAAGTTCCACGTCTTCCCTGGAACACTCCATCCGTCTGGCGATCTCCCCTGCGTATTTCACCACACCGTAAGTATGCTCGATCTTCAGATAAATCTGCTCATCCTGCCGGTCGTATTCATCCAGATATTTCTCGAATTCCTCTTTTGCATGCACAATATCAATCATTCTGCCACACCCCTTCTGCATTTTTTTGTTCTGTAACTTTTGTAAAACACTCTGTGTTTATTATATCGAAGGTCTCTGACAAATTCCACCGTATTTCCCGGAATTTCGAAAATTCTCTCTACTGCCTGATCCGGACAAAAAAAGCAGCTGCCCCAAATCTATCTTCTGGATAGACCGGACAGCCGCCTTTTCTCTGGAATCTCTTACTATTTTCTTATCTCACAAAATGGATCTCATAATCTCCTGATCCGGCCTCAGCCTGCATAAATCCGTCTCCTGCCGTGAACGTAAGTCCGTCTGCGGCTTTCACTTCCTTCGCCCCATCCAGGCAGATGGTTGCGGTTGTATTTGCAGGTACGGAAACATGCAGAAGTGTCTCTTCCGGTGTTACTTCCCAGAAGCTTCTTATCGGACCGTAAACAGAACGGTATTCTGCTTTTACATATTTAAGATCTCCGCCCATTCTCGGATAAATCACTGCGTGTTTATAACCAGGTTTCTTTTCATCCACTTCAAGGCCTGCCATCACACGTACCAGCCATTCTCCGATGGAACCGTAAGCATAGTGATTGAAGGAGTTCATATCTGCACTCCACATGGTTCCGTCCGGTTTCAGTCCGTCCCAGTGTTCCCAGATCGTAGTAGCTCCCATCTTCACCTGATACAGCCATGACGGGAAATCATCTTTCAGAAGCAAATCGTACGCTTCCTTTACATGGCCATTCTGGCTTAATGCGTGGCAGAAATACGGAGTTCCCACAAATCCGGTTACCAGATGATCATTCTCTTTTTTCAGAAGCCTTAAAAGACCCTGAACCGTTTTCTCTTTATATTCTTCCGGTACCAGGTCAAAATACAGTGCCACAATATGTGCGGTCTGTGTCTGCGCCGTCATCTCACCGTTTTCATCAAAGAATGTTCTCTGGAATTTATCCACAACCTTATTGTAAAGGTCTGTGTATTCCTTCACATCTTCCTCACGGCCCAGAACTTCGGCTGCTTTTACAAACAGTCCTGTGGAATATGCAAAATAAGCCGTACAGGTCAGATCATTTGGAGTTGCCCCGAAATAACTGCCTTCTTCTGCGTCCAGAGCTACCCAGTCACCAAACTGCAGCTTGTAGTTCCAGATATAATCCACAGAATACTCTCTCATAAAGTTGATCCAGTTCTTCATGCTGTTATACTGAATCTTCAGAATTTCTTTGTCACCAAAAGTCAGATACATGGTCCATGGATTGATTACTGCCACATCTGCCCAGGCCGCTGCGGAATGGCTGCCCTGTTTAAGAAGCCAGTTATCCCCTTCATTTCCGGAAATAATATCCGGAACAACATGGGCAACACCGCCCTCCTCTGTCTGATCCGCCTCCACATCGCGGAGCCATTTCCGGTAGAAAGAATATGTATTTTCAAGGAAGCATGCTGTACGGCAGAAAATCTCCGCGTCACCGGTCCATCCAAGTCTCTCATCTCTCTGCGGGCAGTCTGTAGGAACATCCACAAAGTTACTCTTCAGTCCCCAGAGGATATTGTGGGCCAGCTGGTTCAGATCCGGATTGGATGTCTCAAGAAATCCGGTACGTTCCATGTTGGTATGAATGGCATGTGCGATAAAGTTTCCAGGTTCCGGTGTTCCCGGGAAGGAAACGATCTTTGCGTAACGGAATCCCATAAAGGTAAAGGACGGACGGTAAGTAATGGTTCCATCTTCTCCGAATGTATACTGAAGAGATTCTTTTGCCCCTCTTAAGTTATCAAGATATACATTTCCTTTGGAGTCCAGCACCTCAAAGCAGTCCAGACGGATCACATCACCTTTTTTACCTGTTGCGGTAACCTGAATGAGGGCACTCATATTCTGACCGAAATCAATGACCATATCTCCTTCCGGCGTCTCAAAGATTTCTCTTGGTTTTACCTCATCCATAAGGGAAACTTTTCCGCTTCCCTGTCCGGTAAGAACGGAAAAATCATAATCCAGTTTACGGACTGGTTTCCACTGTCCGGCTGTACATCCAGCCTCAGACCATCCTTTGATTTCTTTTGCTCCGTCGTAGATCTCACCATCATAGATCTCTGCAAACACAACCGGTGCATCTGCACCGCTCCAGCTCTCATCTGTCACAAAAAGCTCTTCGGTTCCATCCTCATAACGGATTACCATCTGCGCCAGAAGTGCGGTATTTTCTCCATAATGGTTTCTTCTCTTTTCCAGGCCTTCAAATCCCATTTTTCCTTTATACCAGCCTGCTGCCAGCACGGCACCCGCCGCATTTTTGCCTTCTTTCAGGTAATCGGTTACTTCATAAGTCTGGAAGCAGAGATGTTTCCGGTAGGAAGTCCATCCCGGTGTCAGTTCATCCTTTCCAACTTTTCTGCCATTAACATAAAAATGATACAGTCCCAGTGCAGTTACAGATACAAAAGCTTCTTTTACCGGTTTTTCAACTGTAAACTCATTTCTTACATAGGTACCTTTGGAATTGTCCTTATCTGCCTCTTCCTCTGCAGATACAAACACTGCTTTCCATTCTCTGTTATCCAGAATTCCTGTGACAAAGGATGTCTCCGCCCACTCTGTCTCTTCTCCGTTGGCGGTTGCTTTTACACGGGCAAAATATTTCTTCTGGGATTCCAGTTTCACATTCTCAGGAAGGATCTGTGCAGATGCATCACTGTTTACCCTTCCACTTTCGTAGATCTTTTTCTCAAAAGCTTTATCCTCTGCAATTTCCAGCTCCCAGGTATCCTGAATTACATTTCTCTTATCACTTTCTAATGTCCAGCTGAACTCCGGAACATGTGTGATTCCAATCTGTTCTTTTTCATAATCCATACGGATCTCATTAATTTTTAACATAGGTTCTACCCCCAATTTTCCGTGATATTGTCAGTTCTTACAGAAATGGTAACAAAAAAAGCGTCATCCTTCAATAACGCTTTTTCATCAAAATATTAACCATTTATAAGGTGTTTCGATGTTCTTTCCGGTACTGTGCCGGCGTACACCCCTCTGCCTCACGGAATTTCCGGTAAAAGAAATTCATATTATTGTAACCACACAGCGGGATCAGCTCTGAAAGCGGCAGTTCCGTTGTTTCCAGAAGCATCCTTGCTTTTTTCAGGCGCTGTTCCTGAACATGTTCCACAAAACTTCTTCCTGTTTTTTCTTTCAGAAGGGCGGTAAGATAATTGCCATGCATTCCAAAAGCCTTTCCCATTTCCGGCAGTGTACAGGTTTCGTAATTTTTTTCGATATAGGAAAGCAGTTCCAGGATCTGTACTTCCTTTGCCACAGATGCCTGTTTCTTTGTCTCATCACGCCAGGTTCTGAGAAGTTCTGTAAACAGAATAATCACATAGCTTTCCATCACCTCTTCCATGCCGATGTCCCGGGTGTAATACTCGGATATAATCTGTTCCATGATCTCACCCACCCGGTTGTTTCCATGGGTTTTAAAATACAGATAATGTTTCTTCTTCCTGCTTCTGGTCACCGATTCCGCAAGAAACTCCGAGACAATTCCCTGACGCGGCATCCGGCTTAAAAACGCCGCGTCAAAGAATTCCCGGCTCATAAGAATATTTACCAGAATATCATTTTCACCGCCGGCCTCAATGGAATGCACTGCCTGGGTATCAAAAATACAGACATCCCCTTCGCTGGTGACAACCTTCTTTCCTTCTATGGTCTGGCTGCAGCTTCCTGACCAGAGATAACACAGTTCTATATAATCATGCTGATGGGGCAGTACTTCCACATAACGGTCCTGCCTGCTTACCACAATTTTTTCTCCCGGTGCCATAAACAGGCTTCCCTCAAAAAGATAAGTTCCCTGGCCGGACTTTGCAAACCGGCAGGTGTCCTGCCTGTGCAGTTCCTCCAGGGAAATTCCTTTCAGAATCTCTTTTTCTCTTGGTGTTATCTTTCTCAGATAACGGTCAAGTTCTTCTCGGTTCATCGTATTTTTCAGGCTCCTCCGTTTCCAGAAAACAGCTGTTTCCGCTCTTTTCCTCAATATAACACGTTGGCTTTGTCCGGTAAACCGTTTTTTCCTGTTTCTCCTATTCATACTTTACAATTTCTTTTCGCAGCCGCTTCATGATCCGCTTCTCCAGGCGGGAAATATAGGACTGCGAAATTCCCAGGAGATCTGCCACTTCTTTCTGAGTCTTTTCCATCCCTTCTCTGTTTCCCAGCCCAAAACGCAGGCGGATAATCATCTGCTCTCTCTTTGTCAGTTTGCTGATGGCTTTTCCCAGAAGCGCAATCTCCACTTCATCCTCCAGCCGCCTGGATATCACATCATCATCTGTACCAAGAATATCCGAAAGCAGAAGTTCATTGCCGTCCCAGTCCACATTCAGGGGTTCGTCAATGGAAACTTCCATTCTGGTCTTGCTGTTTCTCCGAAGATACATCAGGATTTCATTTTCAATACACCTGGATGCGTAAGTAGCAAGTTTGATATTTTTTACAGGATTAAATGTGTTGATCGCCTTAATCAGTCCAATCGTTCCAATGGAAATCAGATCTTCCACCCCTACCCCTGTATTGTCAAATTTCTTCGCAATGTAAACCACCAGCCGGAGATTGTGCTCAATCAAAACTGCCCTTGCTTCTTTTTCTTCCTCTGTCCCCAGCATGGCAATTACCTTCGTCTCCTGCTCCGGCGGAAGTGGTGCCGGAAGGATATCATTTCCCCCGATATAAAAAACATCTCCCGGCCGGTTAATCATAAATCTTGAAATCACCTGAAATGGATACGCTCTTACTGCAGCTCTGTTCATAAAAAAGCCCCCTTCTTAATTCAATAGTCTGGAATTCAAAAGTATCCCGTACTCTTCTCCCAAAGCTGAGGGCTCAAATGTAATGGCAAGTACCGGTTTTCCCACATGTACAACCCTTCCGGGAGTCTGGATCGTAAGTTCGGTAAGAATCACACCCAGCAGCAGTCCTTCTTTCCCGCCTGCTGTGCGGCACGAAAGAAAATGAGGCCGCAGCCCGGCAAGTTCCGTGCTTTCCAGCTCCTCTGGTTTTTCTTTTATGTACATCAGTTTTTTTACCAGTTCTCTGGAAAGCACTTTTTCCAGAAGTTCCGGTTTTACTATGGATACCGGCTGTCTGCTTACAGGATCCATAAGAAGATTTCCTGTGTCAAAAAAGCCGTAGGACTGTTGTTTTTTCCCCTGATATATCAGGGTTACCGGATAAATATTTTTCCGGCACAGCCGGAAAGTTTCTGCCACACAGGTCAGTGTGTAAAGACTGCCATAGGTTCCTGCCAGAAAAAGCAGAAAAGTTCTTCCTGTCATGGTTCCTTCTGTTTCCAGCGCCTGATAAATCCCTCCCACCACAAAAGCGGTAAGATACATCGCCAGAATTGTTTTTGCCAGCAGGCAGCCCCTCTTCAGCCGAAACGCAAAAGCTGCCATAAAAAAAGCACAGCTTCCATGAATCAGAACAGCCACCGGAAAAACAATCCGGACAGGCATATAAAGAAGCAGACAGGAAAAACCAGCTCCCAGCGCAGCAGATGCCAGACACCGGAATCGGCTTCCGCCAAGATGCAGAAACCTTCCCACAAGTCTGAGAAGCATGTAATCCATCAGGAAATTCGTCAGAAAAACGATATCTATGTATATGGTCTGATACATAAAATTCCCCCGCTGCCACCTAACACTTTATCCGTGATCAATCCTTCACTTTGGTAAGTGCATTTATTATATGGCAGGCTCTCTGCATATTTTGTCAAAGCATGGAAGCCCTGGCCTCAAACTTGTCGTGGCATTTCTGGGGCACTCGACATTTATAGATTCTTTCTATGGATTCGTGACAAAAATGTATAAATTTCTGTACAATGATGCATCTTTGTTGATTTTCACACTTTATAGTGTTAAAATATTTTTTATTATAAAATCTGAAAAGCAGGCAGCTTTTTGCTGATATTTTTTATGGATATAAGGGAGGAATCGAACAATGATTAATATCACCGGACACACCGGGCTTACCGGCCTTCTGGGAAGCCCCGTTGCACACAGCGTATCACCTTTAATGCACAATGAGGCATTTCGTTACCTCGGGCTTGACTATGTATATCTCTGTTTTGATGTGGCAGAGGAGACCCTTCCTCAGGCAGTGGAGGGACTGAAAGCCTGCGGAATCAAAGGCTTTAACCTGACCATGCCAAACAAGAATAAGATCGTGGAACTTCTGGATGAACTTTCCCCCACTGCCCAGCTGATCGGAGCGGTAAATACCGTCCGCAATGACAATGGAAAATTAAAAGGATTTAATACGGATGGTTACGGATTTACCCAGTCTGCCAGAGATGCAGGCTGTGATGTGAAGGGACGCACCATCACCGTTATGGGTGTGGGCGGTGCCGGAATGGCAATCTGCGGGCAGTCCGCCCTGGAAGGTGCAAAAAAGATCCATGTTTTTGCACGTCCTACCAGCCGTTACTGGGAACGTGCCGCTGCCATGGCAGAAAAAATGTCTCATATGACAGAGTGTGAAATGATTCTTCATGAGATGGATGATCACGCTGCCCTGAAAGACGCACTGGAAGAAAGCACTCTTCTGATCAACGCTACCTCTGTGGGAATGGTTCCGGATGTGACCGGCACAGTCATCCCGGATAAAACTCTGTTCCATCCGGAACTTACGGTAGCCGATGTTGTTTATGAACCAAGAGAAACAAGACTTCTTAGAGAAGCCCGGGAAGCCGGATGTCCAACCTTTAACGGAATGTACATGCTGCTTCACCAGGGCGTAAAAGCATTCCACATCTGGACCGGACTGGATATGCCGGTTGAGATTGTAAGAGAGAAATATTTTAAATAATCCATCCCTGTTAATACACGATCCGCATATTAATTCCCTGTGGGAAATCTCCGTATTTTTCTCCGAAGAGATTGATTCCGCCCTGATTTATGGCATCCGGGCGCACTCCGATCCTCAGAGAAATATACGGTTTTCCTGACAGGCGCACGGTTTCCAGTATATTCTCATCGTTCACCTTAATCTCATTGATGTAACATCCATCTTTTCGCAGAGAAACTCCTGTCATAAATCCATACTGCGTCAGACCTATGGGCCATACATTTGGTGTCAGTCTCCCTCTTCTTGCTCCCAGATCTCCCGGACATGTATAAGTCCCAATCTCTGTTCCATTAACTGAAAAAGTAATATCCGACGGCCACTGGGCATTATATCCAGGTGCTTCCGAACAGAGCTCCATGGAAAAGTTCATCTCCTGGATGTTCCAGAGGGGATTTATTTTGTTGGGAAAACGATATTCTATATATCCCCGGCTGAACCAGATCAGCTGCGCCTGCTGCCTGTCCGTCGAATAAAAAGACCTTGGATCATCAAAAGTATCAATTACCCCGTTCATTCCCGCCAGGCCACAGGAAGGTTCCACCTGAAAATCTGTATAATTTCCAAGAGGCATCTGGCAGTCCGTATGGCTGGAGCCGGTAAATGAAGCCCACCTGGAATGGATTCATTTTACTCCGGATATTGATCAGGGTACTGTAGAAATCACTTATTCTCTTTCCGACTGCACTGTTTTTCCATGTGAACTGGAATGGGATATCCGGTTTAAGGACCATCCGGTTTCTCACGGTTCCCTTACCGTTTCCGAAAAACGCGGAAAGATCATTGTTGATATTTTCAAAAACAAAGCACTGCGCGGTTCCTTCCACTTTACCGGATAGTACTGGTCTCCGGAACATCCGAATCTTTTTACAGTAAGTGCACTTCTGAAATCCAGAAATATCCTTCTGGATCAGGTGGAAACTTACTTCGGAATGCGTAAAGTGCACGTCCACGGTGGCAGAGTTTATCTTAACAATCAGCCTTATTATCAGAAGCTGCTTCTGGATCAGGGATACTGGAAGGACGGACTTGTTACCGCACCTTCCGAAGAAAACTATATCCAGGATATTCAGAAAGCCAAGGAAATGGGATTTAACGGCTGCCGCAAACATGAAAAAGCGGAAGATCCTCTCTTTCTTTACTGGGCCGATAAACTTGGATTTCTCGTATGGGAAAGCACAGCCAGTTTCTGGAGTTTTTCTCCGCAGTCAGCAGCTGTTTTTTCCCAGGAATGGACCCGTACCATACAGAGAGACTACAACCACCCCTGCATTATTCTGTGGAACATGATGAATGAAAGCTGGGGGGGTTCCCAGACTTTACGATAACACACAACAGCAGCATTTTGCGCGGTCTCTGTATCATCTGGCTCATGGCCTGGATCCTTCCAGACTTGTAATCGCCAATGATGGATGGGAAATGACGGAAAATGACATCTGTGCATTTCACTCCTACAAACACGGATCTTTGGATAATCCGGATACCCAGGCTGCATTTTCTCTGGGACTTCAGTCTCTTTCCGGACTTGAAAACCTGGTAGAACGACCGCTTTTTGCAGACCGCTTTGTTTATGAAGGGCAACCGGTTATGCTTACAGAAGCCGGAGGAATTTCCCTTAAAACCGGAAAGGATAAAAAAAGCTGGGGCTATTCTGATACAGACAGCGAAGAAAGTTTTCTCGCAGCTTACAGCCATGTAATCCGGTCCATCTACGCTTCTGATCTGCTCTGTGGTTTCTGCTACACACAGCTATCTGATATCCAGCAGGAACAGAATGGGCTTCTTGATGAAGATCATCAGTTCAAAACAGATCCGAAAAAAATCAAAGCAAGTCATGAACCACCAGTTCAACTGGTGGTTTGATTCTGCCCCTATAAGGGGCTTATGCCTGCAACGCCTGAAAGGCGGATGCCTCAAGCATATATACCGGCTGGCCTCTAAAAGAGGC
>NZ_JAHLPQ010000024.1:0-47513 GCF_018917985.1 Blautia sp. MSJ-36
ACTGATAGTAATGATTTCTGAGTCAGATAATTTTGCATTCAGGATATGCCGTCGTCTGGTAACTTCTGGAGGTGCAAACTGATGATACAATTCGTCAATAATAACGTAAGCGGTTAAAATAAAGTCTTCAAAAGTTGCAATAACAGTGGTATTATTATCTTGGAACTTCAACATAATGATGCCTCCTTTCGCTGTATTACCTACAAATAGGATAGCACATTTTGTTGAAGTTTCTTTATATTTTATTTTATCTAGCACAACAAGTTAATTTATGTGGGAGGAAGAACAAATGGCAAAATTTAAGGAATATGATGTACAGGAGATAGATGCTTTGTGCAATCTTGGAAAGGCACTTTCGTCACCTATAAGAATTGAAATTTTACAGTTATTATATGAGAAGGGGATGATTATCGGAGACATTGCAAAAGAACTCGATTTACCTGCTTCCAGTACAGCATTTCATGTGAATATTCTGGAACAGGCGGGCTTGGTGCAAATGGAACGACAACCAGGTAACAGAGGTACTGCAAAATTTTGTAGGATAAAGGCGGATTTTATTACTGTGAATCTCATTAAAAAAAATACGGATATTGATGAGATTTTCAGTACAGAAATGCCTATAGGTGCCTTTTTTGATTGCAAAGTGACTCCTACTTGTGGATTGTACGGACCGAATGGACATATTGGATATGAAGATTCGGAAAAGAGCTTTTATTGTCCGGACAGAATTAATGCTGGAATTATCTGGAGTTCATCCGGATATCTGGAATATAAATTTCCTAACGGAATTCCACAGAAAAGAATTGCAAAGAAATTATCTTTGTCTATGGAAATCTGTTCTGAAGCATCTGGATATAATGAAGATTGGAAATCGGATATTACAATTTGGATTAATGGAAAAGATATAGGAACGTGGACATGCCCAAGCGATTTTGGTTCAAGGAGAGGAAGATTAAATCCCCCCTCATGGCCTAATGGAAGTACACAGTATGGTTTGCCGATGATATGGGAAGTGCGCAAGGAGGGGACTTATCTGAATGGAGAATATTTGGGAGATATCACAATAGAACAGTTGGAAATTATGAAGCAATCCTATATTACGGTGCGTGTGGGAAATAAATCTGGAGCGCAATATGAAGGAGGCTTTAATATTTTTGGAAAACACTATGGAGATTACAATCAGGATATTGTACTCACAGTTGAATATTAAGATAAAACATTTGATATGCTAAAAAGAAGCTTTTTGATATAAGGCTTCTTTTTATATTTATGAAACTTATATGGAACCAAAGCAATGAGCAACAAGAGGTTATAATTTAAGTGATAGTTCGTAAATGAAATGCGACTTATGAATGTCTGGCGGTAATATGTTAAACGGGACAATAGTTATAAAAGGAACAGTAAAACTGTATATAAAAAAATAAAAGTATATAATTAAAACAGTAACACTGTTATAAAATAAAAATAAATTAGAAAAATGCACATAAAAACAAAACATTTATATTGACAGATTATGAAAAAGGTGTAATATATACGTATAAGTAACAACATTAATGTAATAAAAGGAGATCTCAAAGTTACTGAAAAGAAAATAAAAACAGTAATCTTGTTTTAATTGACGAAATGAAACAAAATCAGGAGAAGTGTAGAAAAACAAATTTGATAAAAATGTGACAAGGAGGATCTTGAGATGAAGAAAAAACTTTTAAGTGTACTGTTGGCTGGAACAATGCTTCTTTCTATGGGGGTGAACGTATTTGCAGAAGAAACTGCGAAAGATTCTAATGTAAATGAAGATGGAACAGTGAATAATCCAGAAGATGTGAAAGTTGATAAAAATAAGTTGGTTATGTGGTCTTTATTTACCGGTGGTGATGGTGAATATATAAGCAAGATCATTGACGATTATAATGCAGGAAGCCCAACAAAACAGGTACAGCCGATTACGCTGGTGTGGGCAGACTATTATACAAAACTTCAGACAGCAGTAGCAGCAGATAAAGGACCGGATATTGGCCTGTCCCATGCTTCCAAACTTGCAGAACTGGTAGATCAGGGAGTTGTAGAACCTTTGGATGATTATCTGGATGAATTGGGAGTAGATCTTTCTTCTATGTATTCTGAGAATTCACTGGATGCAGTAACTTTTGATGGAGAGATTTATGCGATTCCTCTGGATACACATGCAGAAGTTTTCTATTACAACACAGATATACTGGAAAAAGCAGGAATTGAACTGAATTCCGATGGGAAACTGGATATTAAGAGCGAAGATCAGTTTATGGATATGCTAGATAAGGTAAAAGCAGTTATGGGAGATGGAGAAAGCCCAATTTCATTAACTAATACAGGTGATGATCCATATCGTGTGTGGTGGGCAACCTATTATCAGATGGGTGGAACTCCGATTGTAAATGATGATGGAACAGAAGTAACATTGGATAAAGATATAGCAGTAAAAGCAGCAGATTTTGTGAAAACTCTTTATGACAATGGTTACATTGCATCTGGTATTGATGATCATCAGAAACTGTTTCAGGCGGGAAAAGCAGGATTTATGTTTACCGGTACCTGGGCAGTTGGTGCAATGGAACAGACAGAAGGATTGAACTTTGGTGTGCAGAGTTTTCCACAGCTTTTTGATCAAGATCACTGCTGGGCAGATTCCCACACATTTATTCTTCCTGTAAAAGGTGAAAGGTCTGAGGAAGATACAAAAGCGGCAGTAGAATTTATGGTATCTGCTTCTGAAAATGGCGGGCTTACATGGGCAGAGTCCGGACAGATTCCTGCAAACAAGAATGTTCTTGATAATGATGAATATAAAAAACTTCCGTATAGAGGCAATTACATGGATGAACTGGAAAAAGCGGTTCTTCCGTCTAAGAATCCTCATTTCTATGCAATGAAAGACGGCATGATTCAGAGCTTGGATGCAATTTGGACTGGCAGTGAAGATGTTGAATCTGGAATTGATAACCTTTACGATGAACTGTCTTCGAATTTGGACTAAATATTTGCAAAAGGGAAGTTTTTGTACTTCCCTTTTCTAGAAAAACGTAAAAACTGTCTGAATTTCAGGCGGAAAAGGAGGTAAACCAATTGAGTAAAGAGAGAAAAAGGAAACTATTTCTGACTGCGCTGGCGTTTATGCTTCCATTCTTAATCCTTTATACAGCTTTTACCATATGGCCTATTGTTGAGGGCTTTTATGTAAGCTTGCATAAATGGGGATTGATGGGGAAACAAAGATTTATAGGTTTTGAAAATTACACAAAATTTCTTTCTGACAAAAAATTCTGGATGGCTCTTTCTAATACCTGTAAATTTGTTATAATCACAGTTCCGATTCTGGTGATTTTTGCGCTGATTCTTGCTCTTCTGGCAAATAGAGGTACACGAATGAAAAAAGGTCTCAGAATAGCATATTTTCTGCCGGGTGTCCTGTCTGTTTCAGTTGCATCTTTTGTTGCTAAATATACATTTACACCATATACAG
Source organism: Blautia sp. MSJ-36 (assembly GCF_018917985.1). Lineage (NCBI taxonomy): Bacteria > Bacillati > Bacillota > Clostridia > Lachnospirales > Lachnospiraceae > Blautia > Blautia sp. MSJ-36. Next base: position 3,500 of record NZ_JAHLPQ010000024.1, read on the forward strand.
GTTTGGTGAATGGTGTTCTCCATCAGCTTCACTTGATTCCGGCAGATACAGAATTTCAGTTTCTTATGGAGCCTAAACTTGTGTGGGTAACAATTTGCAGTATGACTGTGTGGTGGACGATTGGTTTTAGCATGATGCTTTATATTTCTGCGTTACAGGATATAGATCTTGGACTTTATGAAGCGTCAGCGATTGATGGTGCGAATGCAAGACAGCAGCTTTTTAAAATTACACTTCCTCTTTTAAAACCAACTACATATCTGGTAACACTGCTTCAGTTGATTGCCTGTTTCAAAGTGTTTGGCCAGATTCAGTTAATTACAAACGGTGGTCCGGCTGGCAGTACTAAACCGTTGATTCAGTATATTTATGAGACTGCATTTCAGAAAAATAAGCTGGGATACGCAGCGGCCATGTCATATGTTCTGTTCGGAATCCTTCTTGTTCTTTCTCTTGCACAGATGCTTATACAGAAAAGAGGGGGTGACAGATGATGAAAAAACACATAAAGGCAGGAAAGGTAGTACTGGATATCGTATCTGTAGTTCTGGCTCTGATTTATATCGGACCAATCGTATGGGCGTTTTTTGTATCACTACAACATGAGGGAAAAAAGATCAGCTCAGTTATCAGTTGGTTTACTCCTCCGTACACACTGAAAAATTATAAAGATGTTATTTTTAATTCTTCTGTACCATTATGGTTTATTAACAGTCTTCTGATTGCAGTTTTGGTAACCGCGGCAACCATTATAGTGACTGCAATGGCTGCATATGCATTGGCATTACTTCCATTTAAAGGAAGTAAATTTTTTCTGTTTTATATGATACTTGGAATGATGGTTCCGGGAGAGGCGACTATTGTACCGCTATTTATCACAGTGAAAAGTATGCATATGATAGATAGTTATGCGGGAATGATTCTTCCGACTATTGCAGGATCTATGAATCTTATTATTATGGTAACGTTTTTTAGAGGATTGCCAAAAGAATTACTGGAAGCAGTAGAAATCGATGGCGGAGGAAAGTTAACTACATTTTTTAAGATTGTAATGCCTTTATCAAAGCCGATTATAGCAACCGTCTGCATTTTTACTTTTGTTGGAAGCTGGAATAATTATCTTTGGCCGTTGCTTTGCGCGATGAGTGATAAGATGTTTACGCTTCCGGTAGGTATTCCTACCTTTGCAACGACTTATACAGTGGATTATGTAAAACCAATGACTGCAAGTATGGTTGCATCGTTGCCTATGATCATTCTTTATATTATATTTGAACGTCAGATCGTGGCAGGCATTACGCAGGGAGCTGTCAAAGGATAATAAAATTTGTATTAATCACAGGAGGATAGTTTAAGAATATGAAATGTTATAAAAAAGATTACCCAAGACCACAGTTCGTTAGAGAAAACTGGGAAAATTTAAACGGAGAATGGAACTTTTCATTTGATGATAAGAATTGCGGGGAAAAAGAAAAATGGTATATTTCTTTTCCGGAGGCATTAAAAATCCAGGTTCCCTTTACTTATGAAACAAAACTGAGTGGAATACAGGATGAGACATGCCACAATCAGATTTGGTATCAGAGAAATATCACAGTAAATCAGAGAGAACTTAATGAACATCGTCTGATGCTGCATTTCGAGGGAAGCGATTTTTGTACGAAAGTCTGGGTAAATGGACAGTACGCAGGAGAACATAAAGGTGGATATTCCCGCTTTTCCTTTGATATTACAAATATGGTAAAAGTCGGAGAAAATAGCCTGACCGTGAAAGTGGAGGATTCATTTAATACTCAGCAGCCACGCGGAAAGCAACGTTGGGTGAATGAAAATTTTGGATGCTGGTATGTGCAGACAACAGGAATCTGGAAAACTGTATGGACAGAATATGTACCGGAAACCAGCCTTGAATCTGCGAAAATGACTCCTGTTTTGTCAAAAGGAGTACTGGAATTGGAGTATCAGATAAATGCAGCGGAATGCACATATAAGAAAAAAGTGGAAGTGACCGCTGAAGTCTCTTTTAAAGATATTCTGATCAATCAAACTGTTACCAGAATTGAATCAGATTCAGTGAAAGTTACATTAGATGTTGTTCACAGAGGTGATTGTGGGTTTGAATGGGGGGGAATTCGTCCATGGAGTCCGGAGTCTCCGGAATTGTATGACATTACTTTTAAGGTTGCTGTAGATGGAAAGGTTACAGATATAATTACTTCTTATTTTGCAATGAGAGAAATCCGGATTGACGGACCAAATATTTTATTGAATGGACGTCCGATTTATCAGAGGCTGATTTTGGATCAGGGTTACTGGAAAGATTCTCATTTGACACCACCAAGTGAAGAAGCATTGCTTGAGGATATTGATAAGATTCATGCACTTGGATATAACGGATTGAGAAAACATCAGAAAATAGAGGATGAACGTTTTCTGTACTGGTGTGATGTAAAAGGAATGCTGGTATGGAGTGAAATGGCTGCGACATATGAGTACTCAGATAATGCAGTAGAAGAATTTACACAGGAATGGATAAAAATTGTAAGACAAAACTACAACCATCCATGTATTATCACATGGACTCCTGTAAATGAATCCTGGGGTGTAAGTCAAGTTGAAACTGTACGCACTGAACAGCATTTTACAGAAATGATTTATCATCTTACAAAGAGTATGGATCCATATCGCCCAGTAATTGTAAATGACGGCTGGGAACATACAGTTTCAGATATTATTACTCTTCATGATTATGAAGAAAATGGTGATATTTTCTATAAACGTTATGTGGAATATCAGAAAGAAATCCTTAATTCAGATGTATATCACTGTGGGTTTAAATCTGCAATGGCAAACGGATATACTTACCATGGGCAGCCTGTAATCATCAGTGAATATGGTGGAATTGCATTTAATAATGATGATTCCGGATGGGGATATGGAAATAAAGTAAATACAAAGGAAGAGTTCATTAAACGTTTTGATGATATTACAACAGCAGTGAAAAAGCTTCCATATTGTTGCGGATTTTGCTATACTCAGGTGACAGATGTTCAACAGGAGATTAATGGTCTGATGGATATTGACCGTAATTTTAAAGTTGATCCAAAAGTAATCAGGGAAATTAATGAACGCAGAGTTGGTTATTGGAGAGCCTGATAGATAGTCTGAAAAATGAAAAAATAGTTTGTTGCGATAAAAGTGATAAAATTAGAATAAAGAAAGAGAGTCCTTTGCTGTCGGGTGAGGGACTTTTTTTCTTTTATATATTTTATGGTAGAAAAGCCCTTTTTTCTGTGATAAGATGATATCAATTCGTAGACTAAAAATCAGGCGAATTGATGGAAAAAATATTCGAAAGCATATAGAAAGAGAACGGAGTTGAAAAGGTGGGACCAAAGGGGACGGAGTTTTTGACTTTTTTACTGTCACAGATGGATTAAAACTCTGTCTCAGGGTGTCGGGCACTCGAAATTGGTCATCCTGAAAGCCACAGACAGTATCATCTCCGGTGCCGCAGACTTCTTCGTAGCCCTCATAGCCATCTACAAAGAAAAAAGTCCGATCATAGTAATGCTGTTGGCGTGTGCGGCAGTATTTATTGTGGAGCGGATTCGGGTATTTATCTGAAAAAATAAATTAAGACAAATGAACTATAAAAGGGGAAAATCTTTTCTGAGAAAATGAGAGTATTTCTTACAGATTGGATTTTCTCTTTTTATATTGTAGGGTGAAATTATTCAGGTTATAATAAAAAAAAGAAAAATTTATCCGCTGGTCGTCAGATTTGGATCTCCGGTATGACAGAGTCTTTTCTATTATTGATATTCAGGAAAAGAACATGCAGAAATGGGGAAGAATTCTACCATTTTATCAGAACGTGCAAAAGGAGGGAATTGTTCTTTGGAAGGCAGCCTGAGAGAACTTGCAGGTTATCGGATGAAAAGAGCAGAAGAAAAATTCGGTCGGTGAGATATCCATTTTGCTATAAAAGCTATTATTACGTATATAAAGGCTAAATATGAGAAAAAAATGTAAGCAATTTATAAAATCACTTGTTTGGTGGTCATTTTTTCTTTTCTGGTGGCTATTGTATGGTATATGGCCGGAGCTTCATCCTGCAGCTATACAGTTACTGTGACTGTTGGAAGATATAATTTTATTTAATCAAGGAGCGAACAGCAGAGGTGTTGGTGACGCAGAAGATTATGAAAACTGGAATCCTTTATACCGATATGGATTAATGAACGAAAAAGCACGAAATGCTACGTGGCGTGCATATATGGATGGATATTACATTTTTCAGATAGCAATGCTTATATTTACAATAGGAGCAGTCGTGCTTAGAATCTTCATAGCAGTGTGGGGATTTCTTCATATCATAATTGTGATCAGAAGAATATGGTTTGTATACTTTATTATGATTATTATAGGATGGGTATCAGTAGATATTTATTATAGAGTGATCTATACAAAATATGCAAGGTACGCAAGAATCTATAAAAGAAGCTACCGAGATATATACAAACCAGAAAAAGTAAGACAAGCCATATTATCTGCTTTTGAAAGAAATGCTTCAACAACATCCAAAAAGATATACTGGGATAAGTATGGGCGGAAGTTCTGGGATTTTTATGAAAAGCCGGAAGGAAAAAATCTGAGTATCCTTGCTTTGGCTGAGATGTCGATGATGACTAATAAAGATGTCTATCAAATAAAAAAAGCATTTCGAAAGTTCAGGCGAAGCAAACAGGAACAAGATCCTGGAATGAAAGAAATATACGGTGTCTTCTGGTTTGATGTGAAAGATATAAGCTGGGGCATGGAAAACAAGTTGTTTGAGTTGGCCAAAGTGCTGAAAAAAGATTACATCCTGATTGCCGTATATAACCGAAAAGAGCAGAAGGTAAAGCTCATGCCACCATTTCTCCACTCTAAGCAGAAATATAAATATGTTCGGATGCGTAGGGAGTTGTTGGATATAGTTGAGATGGTAGAGGAAAAGGAAGAAGTTTAACTGAATTAAGGAAGTCCTCTGCTTCAATTGTGAAAAGCAATAAGCAGGGGACGGATGACAAAGATATTCCAGACTTTGTAAGAAAAGGGGTTTTTATACATATGTTTTCAACGGTTGTAAAGCTTTTGGTCATTATGGGAAGCCTTATTCTTAATATTGGAATTCTCAGAAACAGTTATGAATATCTTGGTCTGCTTATAGGTACAAAGATACCGGCTTTTCATTGGGTGATAAATTCGGGACTGTGGAGTTTAAACATAATGTGGCCGGTATTGACCTTATATATCATGACCATCCGTGATAATAAAAGAAAATACGTTGTGGCGGATGTTTATAATGACACGAATCCATTTTATGTGAAAAATCTGTTGAAGAAGCCTTTGATATTATATGATGGAGAAAATGCTAAACTGAAAGATTTTGCATTATTGCAGAGAATCATGATTACCTGGATGATCGCGTTCGAGAGTTATGTCATATTCTGCTGGTTTTATCCGGAATGTGTATTGCCTTTTGTGGTGTTTCTTTTTACGGCATTTTCCTTTGTGGCAGCCATGGTTAAAATATGGGTATATATCAAGTATGTAAAAATCTATAAACAATGTTTTCGGTATATGGAAAATGAAGAAGGAATCTGGATGCCGTTTCGTTTTATGAGTCAAAGAATACAACTCAGTTCAGAAAAGGGAAAATGGTACTTTCCTACGCAGTTACAGAATAAAGAAATGTTGCAGAACAATGTACAGAAATGTGGTTATACCTATATAGACAGTTATTGCAGGAATGAACATGGGCAGATAGATTTTTATTCCAGAGAAAAAGAGAATGCAGTCTGGCTTTATGTTCAGATAAACATAGGTTATATGAAAGGAAAAGATCTGCATTTTCTGGATGAGAGTTTTGAGTATTACTGGAAAACATATATGACGCCTGAAAAACAGAAGAAGGAAATATATTTTCTGGCTGTTTTTGCAGTGGGATGTAATACCAGAACATCGGATTACTTTACAGATACGGGCTGGGGAATTGATATGGATAAAAAACGGTACCGTATAGCAGCTGTATATAATACGGAAGAGAACAGCATTCAGATAGTACCAGTATACAATGCATCAGAATACAAGGGACAGTATGAAAAAATGAATCAGGAACTGCAAAAACTGGCAGAGGTGAAAGCAGAACTATAAAATGGATGAGGTGAAAACTGTATGATAACAGTAATAGAAATTTGTGTCCTTACATATTTCATGACCTATGTTTTTCTGTTCATGGGTTCTTATGGAAATGCTACGTATGTTATGGCATTGCTGGTAGCGGGTATTCTTTCTTTAAGAGGGATGAATACGGGAAAAGGGTACCGGCAGGCGGACAGGTTTGATGAATTAAATCCTCTGTATTCCATGGGATTTATGCGGGAGAAATCGAAGCATTCCAAGTGGGGTGCATATCAGAAAGGAATTTTTTTCTGGCAGATGATGACCTTGTGTATAGTTGGTATAACAATGATAGCTCTGTTTTTGGCTCATGGTACGAACTTGGATAATAAACCTATAGTGTATGGGATGTATGTCTGGATGACCATAGATGCTCTTGAAAGAATTTATGTTGTAATTGTCATTGGATATATAATTACAAGGATTTATTATGCTGTGATCTATAACAGAAGTTTCCGATACTACGCAGGAAGGGATAAAATCTGGAAGCCATTCAGTTTCATAGGCCAGGATTATTATCTTAACTGGCCGAAAGAACTGAAAACTTTGCCACGGAACTGTGCTAGCGTATATCAATACGAAGAAAACGACAATGTAAAAGAAAATATAAAGAACTCCTGTGCATCGGATGGCTATGAAAAAGTTTGTGAATTCGACTTTTCAGGCCAGGGAAAGGTTATTTTTTATAAGAAAACAGAAATATCAGAAGTTCATATATTATGTATTGCAGAAACAGAAATTCTGAAAGACGAACATACAAAACAGCTGAATGATTTTTTCGGAGAACTTTGGAAAGATAATCTTGATGAAGAAGAGAAAAAACAGCCAATATATTTTACATTTGTAATTTTCTGCAGAAGAACAGATTCACTGCTTGCAAAACAGATTCTGGAAGAGGCAAATGGGCTGCTCATGTACAGGAACCGATACCGCCTGGGGGCGATATTCAATGAAAAAAGCGGCGAATTAAACATTAAACAGGTATCCCCCAAGTCGCACTACAAAAATATATACCGCAAGATGTCCGGAGAACTGAGACGTTTTGCCGGGGGAGATACAGAAATATAACAGAGGTATAATATGTCAGGAGGGAGCTACAAAAAGCTCCCTCCATTTCCATTTATTCACCTAAAAACCCAAGATCAATTTCCCCATCAAACACCGTAGTTGCCGGACCGGTCATGTATACAAGGTTTTCGTCTCTTTCCCAGGAGATGTTTAAGTCTCCGCCAAGGAGCTGTACGGTCACCGGTTTGCTGCCGTCAACTTTGTCGTTGAGGATGGAAGCTACTGTGACTGCACAGGCGCCGGTGCCGCAGGCGAGAGTCTCTCCGGAGCCGCGTTCCCAGACACGCATTTTAACGGTGTGGCGGTCGATCACCTGAACAAACTCGGTGTTGACCCTGTCAGGGAAGCAAACGTGATTCTCAAAGGACGGACCAATTTTTTCCAGGTCAAGGCTGTCCACATCATCTACGTAGATGATAGCATGAGGATTACCCATGGAAACTGCAGTCATATGATACTCTTTTCCGTCAACGGTGATGGGAGCGTTGATCACCTGCTCGGTCTCGGCAACCACCGGGATCTCTTTTGCAGTGAGGATCGGGGAGCCCATGTTGACTTTTACCATGGAAGCCTTGCCATCGCGGATCGTAAGATCTACATATTTAATACCGCTTCTTGTGGCAATGCTTAAAGAAGTTTTGTCCACAATGCCGTGGTCGTAGACATATTTGGCAACGCAGCGGATACCATTTCCGCACATGGCTCCCTGGGAACCGTCCAGGTTGTACATATCCATCTCGCAGTCCGCAATCTCAGACGGGCGGATCAGGATCAGGCCGTCGGAACCGATGCCAAAGTGGCGGTCGCTGACAAATTTTGCCACTGCGGCAGGATCTTTGACAGTCTCCTCAAAACAGTTTACATATACATAATCGTTTCCAATGCCGTGCATTTTCGTGAATTTCATAATGATAACCTCCTTATTCCTGAATATTATACTTGCTTTTTCCGGAGGAACACAAGCCCCTGCCGGAAAAATATACCAGTTTCTTCCTCAGATATTATAGTATACTGGATAATTGTTATCGAAAAGTGAATTTTCCCGCAGATTGACAGAAAAAATACCGGGATTTATAATATTTTCATAACGCTCACGAGAAGGGGGAAAAGTACATGAAAAGAAAGAACATCTGGCTGAAAAAAGCACTGGCAGTTTCCATATGCGCGGCGATGGCGATTCAGCCTGCTGTAACATTTGCGGAAGATTTTTCGGAAGAAAGTGTTCAGGAAGCCACCGGGGAAGTGGATGAAGAAACCGAGATCGGAGATGCGGCGGTAAAAGAACCGGAAGTTACAGAAGAACCGTCAGAGGAAATGCCGGAGGAACCAGCAGAGGATACCGAAATTCCGGACGTTGTGGAGGAACTGCCGGAAAACGAAGATTCACAGGTGGAGGATCTGGAGCCTGATGCAGCTGCAGAAAGTGATATGGACGATGAGGATGATCTTTTTTCCGACGGAGAAACTCCGGATGGAGAAGAAAAACAGGGTACCTGTGGAAAAGGTGTAAACTGGACATTGAAAGATGGAATTCTCACGATTTCCGGAAATGGGGAGATGGAAGATTTTTATGTTGTCACAGATTTATTTACCGGTGAGATAACCGAATCAAATGTTTCCGGCTGGGATGATTATAAAGATGAGATAACAGAAGTTTATGTAGAAGATGGTGTTACCTATATCGGAACGGAAGCGTTTATGAATTGTTCCAATCTGAAAAAAGCAGTGGTGGGAAATACGGTAAAAACCATTCAGAGAGATGCTTTTGCCGGTACTCCGTCGTTAACCGATCTGACTCTTGGTAATTCCCTGGAAATGATCGGAGAAGAAGTATTCTGGGGATCCGGACTGACTACATTGGTGTTGCCGCCAAGTGTGACGAAATTGTACGGAACAAGCCTTACCGGACTGTGGAATCTGCAGGCTTTTGAGATGACTGGAAAAGGTGTTTACAGTACCAGCGATGGCATTCTCTATAAAGACAATGGTAAAACATTATATGCTTTTCCGGGCGGCCGTGAGGGAGAATACAGGATTCCGGGAAATGTGACAAGTATCGGGGAAAGTGCTTTTTCCTACACAAATCTTACGAAAGTAACCATTCCCAATACTGTGAAGAAGATGGGATCAGATATATTTATCCGCGCGGAGAAACTGACCACGTTGATTTTTGAAAAAGGAATAAAAGAGATTCCGGATAGCTGCTGTTTTGGAGCAGCCGCGCTGACCAAGGTGGTAATTCCGGAGGGAGTTACCAGCATCGGAGATTCAGCTTTCTGGGGTTGCACTGCCCTGAAAGAGGTAACAATCCCTTCCACAGTTACAAAAATTGGAGACAGTTTCGAAAGCACCACCAAACTTAAATTTGCAGGCGGCGGATTTCAGACAATTGAGGATGGAACTTACGTCAGCGGTGTAAAAGTAAACGTTCGTGCACAGGAATGTTATACAAAAGCCTTTGAAGTACTGAATCTGGTAAATAAGGAAAGAAAAAAACGCGGCCTGAAGGCACTGACCATGGATAAAAGCCTTCTTGAAACCGCAATGATGCGAGGATTTGAGAATGTACTTTACTGGGATCATACAAGACCCTGTGGAAAAGTATGCTTCACTGCCAATTCCAAAATGCACGGAGAAAACATCGCAGCCGGTACGACTACTGCATCCGCTGTAATGAATATGTGGATGAATTCCGAAGGCCATAAGGCAAACATTCTGGGAGAAGATTACCAGAGCATCGGAATCGGATGTGTATGCTACAATGGTTACTATTACTGGGTACAGTGTTTCAGCTATGACGGAGCAGATAAGGCAACATCATCTTCATACAAAGACAAAACAAACGACCGCAAAATCGTCGTAAGCAAAGACAAAGAATACTACAGAGCTTCTCTGAACGTTTCCGCAACTTCCCTCAAAAAAGGCCAGACAGCAACCGCAACTGTTCTGTGGGATGGTATGCCGATGAAAAATACGGGAGTTGTGATGAAATCTTCCAATACATCCGTATGCACCGTGAAGGGTGGAAAGATCACAGCTGTAGGTGCAGGAACAGCAACCATCAAGATGTATTTTGCAGGATATGAAAACGGAGCTTCCACCAGAAAAATAACAGTAACCGATCCATCGGTTGCCAGACTGACGTTTAATCCAAACGGCGGCACAGTAACCACAAAAACCAAGAATGTCAAGATAAAGGCAAAAGCAGGAACACTGCCGTCTCCGTCAAGAAAAGGCTATACCTTCACAGGCTGGTACACAGCAAAAAGCGGAGGCACAAAAGTAACAGCCGAAACAAAAATATCCAAAAGCCAGACACTGTATGCACATTGGACAAAGACCGCTGTTTCAAAGGCCGTGATCAGCAAGCTGACAAACACAGCCGGACAGAAACTGAATGTATCCGTAAATACAATCAAAGGTGTCCGTGGTTATCAGTTTATATATGCAGAAAAAAGTAATTTCAGTGGGTATAAAAAAGTAAATTCATCAAAACCGTCTGTGGTACTTTCCAATCTGAAGAAAAATAAAACCTACTATGTAAAAGTACGGGGATTCAGAAAAGATTCTGCGGGAAATTACGTATATGGAACATACAGTACTGTGAAAAAAATCACGGTAAGAAAATAGGAAAATCGAGGTTATGGTGTTTCTGTGCTTGCATTTTATGAAAAACATGGTATCATAAAACAAAGCAGTATGCATAAATATGTATAATTATTCCTGTACATTACGAACCGGGCCGACGGAAAATGAGAGAGACATAACGTAAAGTACACAGAAACAGGAGGAAAAAAAGAAATGAAAAGAAAACTTATGGCACTTGCACTTGCAGCAGCAATGACAGTATCCATGACATCCGCTGTTTTTGCAGCAGATGAGATCAAAAGCGTAGATGACCTTACCGGTAAAAAAATCGGTGTTCAGCTTGGAACAACCGGTGACGCAGACGCTACAGAGGTTAAGGACGCAACAGTAGAGAGATACAACAAAGGTAATGACGCTGTTATGGCTCTCAAACAGGGTAAGATTGACTGCGTAGTGATCGACAGCGAGCCTGCTAAGAAATTTGTTGAGAAAAACGATGATCTTGAGATCGTTGAGGATATTTTTGATAAAGAGGAGTATGCGATCTGCCTTTCCAAAGATAATGCAGACCTTACCAAAGAGTTTAACGAGGCTCTGAAGGAGCTGAAGGATGACGGAACTCTGGATTCCATCAGAGATAACTATATCGGTGATGATGCAGGTAAGACACCATATGAGACTCCTAAGGATGCAGATCACTCCAAGGGAACTCTTACCATGGCAACAAACGCAACCTTCCAGCCATACGAATATTACGACGGAGATAAGATCGTAGGTATTGATGCTGATATCGCTCAGGCTGTCTGCGACAAGCTTGGATATGAGCTGAAGATCGAGGATATGGAGTTTGATGCGATCGTAAATTCTGTTAAATCCGGAAAAGCTGATTTCGGTGCTGCAGGAATGACAGTAACAGAGGATCGTAAAAAGAGCGTTGATTTCACTGATCCGTACACAACTGCAGAGCAGGTTGTTATCGTAAAGAAATAATTTTGTACAGAGAAATCAGAGGATTCTGAACGGATAAGCTGAGAAACAGATATTCGTTGCAGAATTCAGTAGCGAATGATCAGGTTCCGGATATCCGGGTATGTTTTCCGGATTTCGGAACCTGTAGTTTTGGAAAGGGTGGAAATTTTGAGTCTTATTGAACAGTTTCAGTTTAACTTTCTGGACGACAATCGCTGGCAGTTCATTTTGTCCGGTCTGAAAAATACCATCATCATTACTTTTTTTGCTGTACTTCTTGGTATTTTTCTGGGATTTGTCATTGCTATTGTCCGTTCTACACATGATAAGACAGGTAAGCTTAAGATCCTTAATGTGATCTGTCGTGTTTATCTGACCGTGATCCGTGGCACACCAACGATGGTACAGCTGCTGATCGTATTTTATGTTATTTTTGCGACCATAGATCCGGGTAAGATAGTCGTTGCCATTATCGCTTTTGGTATGAACTCTGCTGCATACGTGGCTGAGATCGTCCGTTCCGGTATCATGTCTATTGATCAGGGACAGTTTGAGGCAGGACGGAGCCTGGGTCTTAACTATACACAGACTATGATCAAGATCATTCTTCCGCAGGCGGTCAAGAACATCCTGCCGGCCCTGGGAAATGAGCTGATCGTACTTTTGAAGGAGACATCCATCAGTGGTTATATCGGACTTATGGATCTGACCCGTGGCGGAGACATTATCCGAAGCCAGACCTACAGTGCACTGTTCCCGCTGCTGGTAGTAGCTGCGATCTATCTTGTGATCGTTTGCTTCCTTACCTATCTGGTAGGAAGACTTGAAAGGAGGCTGAGAACCAATGAGCGTAAGTAATGAAGTGCTTCTGGATGTACAGGGACTTGAAAAGGCATATGGCAGCAATCAGGTTCTCAACGGGATCACCACACAGATCCGCAGAGGTGAAGTAGTAGCCATCATCGGACCGTCCGGCTGTGGTAAATCCACATTTCTCCGTTCTCTGAATCTTCTTGAGGAGCCAACCGGGGGAAAAATTCTCTTTGAGGGAACCGACATCACAGATCCGAAGGTGGATATCAACCGTCACCGTCAGAAGATCGGAATGGTATTCCAGCAGTTCAATCTGTTTCCGCATAAGACGGTAAAAGAGAACATCATGCTCGCACCGGTAACTCTGAACCTTATGAGTAAGGAAGAGGCAGAAAAAACGGCACTGGAGCTTCTGAAACGAGTAGGTCTTCCGGATAAGGCGGATTCCTATCCGGATATGCTTTCCGGTGGCCAGAAGCAGCGTATTGCCATTGCGAGATCTCTTGCCATGAATCCGGATGTGATGCTGTTTGATGAGCCGACATCCGCACTTGACCCGGAGATGGTCGGAGAGGTTCTGGAACTGATGCAGGAGCTTGCAAAATCCGGCATGACCATGGTTGTGGTAACCCATGAGATGGGATTTGCCCGTGAGGTGGCAACCAGAGTTCTTTTCATTGATGAAGGAAAGATCCAGGAGGAGAATTCCCCGAAAGAATTTTTTGCAAATCCGAAGAATAAACGACTTCGGGAATTCCTTTCAAAAACATTATAAATTCGAATTACGCCGAACTGATATTTTCCATGTCCTGTACAGAAATGCAGGAGGAAAATATCAGTTTTTTTGTGGTATGACAGCTTCTGAAATGGAAAGTATGTTATAATAATCAGAGAAAAAAGGGTTTTACAGCAAAAAACTAAGGGGGAAAAACTATGACTATTTACACAGGAAAAGATTATCAGGATGTAAGCAGAAAAGCAGCCAATATCATGTCTGCACAGATTATTATGAAACCGGATGCGGTTCTCGGACTTGCTACCGGTTCCACACCGGTGGGCATGTATGCACAGCTGGTGGAGTGGTACAAAAAAGGAGATCTGGATTTTTCAAAAGTGACAAGTGTGAATCTGGATGAATATAAGGGACTTTCCGGTGACAATGACCAGAGTTACCGTTATTTTATGAATCAGAATCTCTTTGACCATGTAAATATTGACAAGGAGAGAACCTTTGTGCCTGACGGGCTGGAAGAGGACAGTGATAAGGCGTGTGCACAGTATAATGAAATCATCCGGAAAACCGGCGGTGTGGACATGCAGCTTCTTGGTATCGGCGGAAACGGGCACATCGGATTTAATGAACCGGGAGCGGCTTTTGAGAAAGAAACCCATTGTGTGGATCTGACAGAAAGTACAATCAAAGCCAACGCAAGATTCTTTGAGAGTATGGATGAGGTTCCAAAACAGGCCTACACTATGGGAATCAAGAACATTATGGCAGCAAAAAAAATCCTCCTTATGGCAACGGGAACTTCCAAGGCAGAAGCCCTGTACAATTCCCTGTACGGACCGATCACACCGAATGTTCCGGCATCTATTCTGCAGCTTCATCCGGATCTCACGGTTGTGGCAGATGAGGATGCACTGAGCCTGATCCGTGAAAAAGGACTTTTATAGAGGAAGCGCAGAGAGGGGCAAAAAAGTTATGATTATCCGAAATGGAAATGTTTTTCAGGAAGATGGCAGCTTCCGGAAAATGGATCTTTATGTAGAAGACGGGAAACTTGTATCCGGTGAGGCGGAAGTTTCTGATAAAGAAGAAATTGACGCTTCCGGACTGAAAATCTTGCCGGGACTTGTGGACATTCACAGCCATGGTGCGGTCGGACATGATTTTTCAGACGCAGATGCGGCCGGCCTGAAAAAAATTCTCCAGTATGAAAAAGCTCACGGAGTTACTTCCTACTGTCCTACATCTATGACACTTCCCATGGATGAGCTGATCCGGATTTTTGCTTCCGCAACAGAAGTGGAGCAGGATAAGAGCTGCGCCAGGATTGTGGGCCTGAATATGGAAGGACCGTTTTTGGATCCTGCGAAAAAGGGGGCACATGTGGAGGAATACATCCGCAAACCGGACATTGAATTTTTCCGGGAATGTCAGAACGCTTCCGGTGGAAGGATAAAGGTTGTGACTGTGGCTCCGAATATGGAAGACGCAGAGGAGTTTATTGAAACGTTTAAAGATGATGTGGTGATTTCCATCGGCCATACAGGTGCGGATTATGACTGCGCGGCAAAAGCCATGGAAAAGGGTGCCCATCATGTAACCCATCTGTACAATGCCATGAATCCGCTGGGACACCGTGCGCCTGGAGTGATCGCAGCAGCGGCAGATGATCCGCTGTGTATGGCGGAGATGATCGGAGATGGAATTCATATTCATCCGGCAGTAGTAAGAAATACATTCCGGATGTTCGGGGAAGAACGGATTGTACTGATCAGCGATTCCATGATGGCGGCAGGAATGGAAAATGGTGTTTATGAGCTGGGCGGCCAGAAGGTGATTATGAATAACCGGAAGGCGGTTCTTGAGGATGGCACCATTGCCGGTTCCGCAACCAATCTCTATGAATGTATGCAGTGCGTGATCGCAATGGGTGTGCCGGAGCGTACGGCGATTTTTGCGGCCACCAGAAATCCTGCAAAGAGCATTGGCATCTATGGAGAGGTGGGCTCTCTTGTGCCTGGAAAACGGGCGGATATGGTACTTGCAGATGAGAAGCTGAATATTGTGAGGGTGATCTGATCGAATCAGATAAAGAAGGACAGAGAATAAGGCTCCGGTTCCCGGGAAAGCAGAATGAGAATATTCGCTTTATCCCGGGAACCGGAGCCTTGTTTTTGTTTTTGGGGGCTGGTAGCTGAGTTTATTCTTCAGCAGCGCCCTGTGCGGCTTTCATTTCGTTGTAACAGTATTTGATGATGGATTTTCTGGTTATGATTCCGATAAAGGCTCCCTGGTCATCCACAACTGGCACGAAGTTCTGATTGATGGCGCGGTCCAGGAGATCTTCCATATTGGAATCTGCGTGGACCGGTTTATAGGTGGCACGGCGTGGAATTGCCATGATGGGAACGCCCTCTGTTTCCTTGATATCGTGAATGTCTGCCCGGCGCATGCCCCAGAGAAGGTCGCCCTCTGAGATGGTGCCGAGATATTTGCCGTCCATGGTGAGAATGGGAATACAGGAGTACTTGCGGTGCTCCATTTTTTCAAGGGTCTGGCGAAGGGTCTCATCTTCGAAGATGTAGGCGACTTCGCTTTTGGGAATCAGAAAAAACAGAATGTTCACGTTATTACCTCATTTCCGCAAAAATTATAAATAAATCTGCAAGATGTTTTAGAGAAGCTGAAGTCCGTGTGCTTCTGCAGCATCTGTGATTTCTTTTGGCCAGAGAGATACATGTACTTCTCCGATGTGTGCTTTACGCAGGAAGAACATACAGATTCTGGACTGTCCGATACCACCACCGATGGTGTACGGAAGCTCTTTGTTCAGGATGGCTTTCTGGAAAGGAAGTTCTCTTCTGTCATCGCAGCCTGCCTCGGTAAGCTGGCGGTCAAGTGCGTCCTCGTCAACACGGATTCCCATGGAGGAAAGTTCAAGTGCAATGTCAAGTACCGGATAGTATACAAGGATATCGCCGTTCAGTTCCCAGTCATCGTAGTCCGGGGCACGTCCGTCGTGGCGCTCTCCGTTTGTAAGAGTTTTTCCGACTTTCATAAGGAATACGGCACCTTTTTCACGGACGATCTTGTATTCACGTTCCTTCGGTGTGCAGTCCGGATACATGTCAAGAAGCTCCTGTGTTGTAATGAAGAAGATGTCCTTCGGAAGGATTTCTTCGATGTAGTCGTACTGTACAGCCATATATTTCTCAGTTTTACGAAGGACACTGTAGATGGTGCGTACGGTCTCCTTGAGAGTCTCCATGGAGCGCTCTTCCTTGGAGATGATTTTTTCCCAGTCCCACTGGTCTACGTAAACAGAGTGGATATTGTCCAGATCTTCATCGCGGCGGATCGCTACCATATCTGTGTAGAGGCCTTCACCGTGAGAAAAACCGTATTTTTTCAGAGCGTAGCGTTTCCATTTCGCAAGGGAGTGTACGATCTCGGCGTTGCTGCCTTCGATAGCCTTGATATCAAAGCTTACCGGGCGCTCTACACCGTTAAGATTGTCATTAAGGCCGGATTCCGGTGCTACAAATGTTGGAGCGGATACTCGGAGAAGGTTGAGCTTCTGGGAGAGTGTCTGCTGGAAGAAATCTTTTACTGTTTTGATCGCAATCTGTGTGTCATGGAGGTTCAGGTCTGCATGATAGGTTGCGGGGATTGTGATTGTGTTCATTATCGCTTCCTCCTGATGATTTTTTGGCTTGTTGCTCTGTGGGGTATTATAGCAGAAAATGGCCAGGGTGGCAATATAAGGAGGTGTGAAGTCCGGGCCTGGACCAGGGAAAAATACTGGGTATTGAGAGCATGATATGATATACTGAATGTAAATTGTGTAATGCTCGCATTCAGGGACATGCAGCAGGACGAAATGGGAATGTCCGATTGATAAAAATAAATGTAAATGTCCGTTTTAACGGACAGAACGGAGGGAGTTTATGGCAGGTGAGAAGTGTCAGGTTTGTGGCGGCAGGGTTGTAAATGGCAGGTGTTCACTGTGCGGGATGCCTTACAGAAATGATGAAGTACTTTACCATCTTAATGAGCCCCGTGAGGTACATTACAGACATGCTTCCGCCAAAGTGCGGGATATGATGCGGCAGTATGGAGAGACTGTGGATAAAACAGCACAGCGCAGCGGCCGGGTGAAGCAGAGTACGAATATGGGGCGGAATACGAATGCAGGCCGCAATATGAATACGGGACGGAATGCAGGAGTGAACCGGAATCCAGGCGGAAACCGAAATATAGGAAATACAGGAAATGCAGCTGCAACTGTGAAAAAGACCGCACCGGCAGGCAGTACCGTGTATAAAACAACGGCGAACAGAAATCGTACAGAAGTTTTAAATCAGGGGAAAAAGCAGCAGAACGAAGGCCGGAAAAGAAACAGTATAAGCTGGATCATATGGCTTATAGTGGCATTGGTCGCCCTGCTTCCCGAGATATGGGATTTCATCGCAGAATGGTTCCAAATGAATTTGTAAGAATATTTCCGCAGTGAGATCATGCAGTGCTAAAAGTCTGTATTTTTTTGTATACAGAAATATCCCTTTTCTTTTCCTCCCAGCTGTGGTATACTCATGCCTAGCACAATATATAGAGAAAAATCAAGATATAGGTAGAGATAGTACTATATATAGTATTTGGGAGAGATGAGCCATGTTATATGTAATTAAGAAAGACGGAACAAGAGAGGAGTTTAATCCTCAGAAAATCGTGGCTGCCGTGAACAAATCAGCAGAGCGTATTCTTTATACTTTTTCCGATGAGGAGAAGGATTTTATTTGCCGTTTTGCCCAGGAGCATGCGGATTCCCTTGGGAAAAATGAGATCGAGATCCAGGAGATGCATAACATCGTAGAGGGAGCACTGGAGCGTGTAAATCCTGCAGTTGCCAAGAGCTACCGCGATTACCGGAATTACAAGCTGGATTTCATTCACATGATGGATGACGTTTACACCAAGAGTCAGGCCATCCGTTACATCGGCGATAAGAGCAATGCCAATACGGACAGTGCGCTTGTTGCAACCAAGAGAAGCCTGATCTTCAATGAGCTGAACAAGGAGCTTTACCGGAAGTTCTTTATGAACCGTAATGAGCTTCAGGCATGTAAGGATGGTTACATTTACATTCATGATCAGTCTGCACGTCTGGATACTATGAACTGTTGTCTGTTTGATGTGGCAGCTGTTTTAAGCGGCGGTTTTGAGATGGGTAATGTCTGGTATAATGAGCCGAAGACCCTGGATACAGCCTTTGATGTGATGGGCGATATCATCCTCAGCACAGCAGCGCAGCAGTACGGTGGTTTTACCGTTCCTGAAGTTGATAAGATCCTGGCACCGTATGCGAAGAAGAGTTACGATAAATATATTTCCGAATTTCTGAAATACTCTGATGAGAGCTGGAGCGGCCGCGAGGAACGTGCGATCGAGTATGCTCTTGATAAAGTCCGCAGGGATTATGACCAGGGATGGCAGGGAATTGAGTACAAGCTGAATACGGTTGGTTCTTCCAGAGGCGATTATCCGTTTGTTACAGTAACACTTGGTCTTGGAACCGAGCAGTTTGAGAAGATGTGTACGGTTTCTCTTCTTGAAGTGCATCAGGGAGGCCAGGGAAAAGCCGGACATAAGAAACCGGTACTGTTCCCGAAGATCGTATTTCTTTATGACAAAGAGATCCACGGTCCTGGAAAGTGCTGTGAGGATATTTTTGAGGCTGGTGTGGAGTGCTCCTCCAAGACCATGTATCCGGACTGGCTGTCCATGTCCGGCGCAGGCTATATCTCCAGCATGTACAAGAAATACAAAAAAGTCATCAGCCCGATGGGATGCCGTGCTTTCTTAAGCCCGTGGTATGAGCGTGGTGGCATGGAACCGGCAGATGAGAATGATACGCCTGTTTTTGTGGGCCGTTTTAACATCGGTGCGGTAAGCCTTCATCTTCCGATGATCCTTGCCAAGGCCAGAGCGGAGAGCAGAGATTTCTATGAAGTTCTGGATTTCTATCTGGAAATGATCCGTAATCTGCATATCCGTACGTATGAGTATCTGGGACAGATGCGTGCGTCTACCAATCCTCTTGCCTACTGTGAGGGTGGTTTCTACGGTGGACATCTGAAACCGAATGAAAAAATCGGCAAGATCCTGAAGCCGATGACAGCTTCCTTTGGTATTACAGCACTTAATGAGCTGCAGGAGCTTTACAATGGAAAATCCATTGCAGAGGATGGTGCGTTTGCCCTGGAAGTTCTGAAATATATCAATGACAAGGTAAATCAGTATAAGAAGGAAGACGGTTACCTTTACGCAATCTACGGAACGCCGGCAGAGAGTCTCTGTGGCCTGCAGGTAGAGCAGTTCCGTAAGATGTACGGAATTATTGAAGGGGTTTCTGACAGACCATATGTAAGCAACAGTTTCCACTGTCATGTAACAGAGGACGTAACCCCAATCGAGAAACAGGATCTGGAGGGACGTTTCTGGGAGCTTTGCAATGGTGGTAAGATCCAGTATGTACGTTATCCCATCGGCTACAATAAAGAAGCCATCCGTACACTGATCCGCAGAGCCATGGATCTGGGATATTATGAGGGCGTGAACCTTTCTCTTGCATACTGTGACGACTGTGGTCATGAGGAGCTGGAAATGGATGTGTGCCCGGTCTGCGGTTCCAGAAACCTGACGAAGATCGACCGTATGAACGGATATCTTTCCTACAGCCGTGTTCATGGGGACACCCGTCTGAATGAGGCGAAGATGGCGGAGATCGCTGAGCGAAAATCCATGTAAAATATAGGCCGGACAGATTGGCTGAGGTAGAGCTATTTACACAGATATGGCATTATGCTGTATCTGTGTTTTTTTGCGCCGATTTCCGGCATAAAAAATATCCCGCAGAACTGCCGGTAGATTCAGCAGTTTTCTGCGGGATATTGTTATGGAAAAGTGTATTATTTAATGATGGTTCCTGTCTTCTCACAGTATCCGTCTTTGGCGTGAGCCATATCGGTGATGATGGTACGGCGTCCGGTGCCTTTTTCGACGAAGGAAACACCTGCTTCAATCTTCGGAAGCATGGAGCCTGCCGCAAACTGATTGTCTGCGATGTATTTCTGCGCATCTTCTGTGGAGATGGTATCCAGATAAGATTCCTGATCGGTGTTATGGTTAAGGCTTACCTTCTCAACACTTGTAAGAATCATCAGAGTATCTGCGTTCAGTTCCTCTGCAAGAAGTCCTGCTGCACGGTCCTTCTCGATGATGGCGCTGGCACCGTTCAGCTGGGTACCCTGCTCAAGAACCGGGATTCCGCCACCGCCTGCTGCGATAACGATCTGCTCTGCCTGGGAAAGAACCTTCACGGTCTCGATCTCCACGATCTTCTGTGGCTTCGGTGCTGCAAGGATTCTTCTGTACTGTCCTTCCCCTACTTTTGTGACGAAGTTTCCTTTTTCTTCCTCGGCTTCTGCTTCTTCTGCATTCAGGACACGACCGATGATCTTCTCCGGTTCGGAAAATGCTTCATCATATGGATCAATGACAACCTGTGTGAGAATGGTGCTGACAGGTTTATAGATTCCTCTGGAAATAAGTTCCGCACGAATGGCGTTCTGAAGGTCATAGCCGATATAACCCTGGCTCATGGCAGAACATACGGACATTGGTGCAAATGTATAATCAGGATGTGCCTTGCCGAATTCATTCATTGCGGTGTGGATCATCCCTACCTGCGGACCGTTGCTGTGGGAGATTACCACGCGGGTTCCTTCTTCAACCAGGTCTGCGATTGCCTTGGCTGCAAGTCGGGCAGCTGTTTTCTGCTCAGGAAGTGTGGTACCAAGTGCTCGGTGGCCTAATGCAACTACTACGGTTTTTTCGCTCATAGGAAATACCTCATTTCTCTTTAAAATTGGTTACTGTTCAATAGTAACGAGTATTATATTTTATTATAAAAGACCTATGTTGGAAATGCAATAGAATTTTAGATGAATACGGTTTACAGATAGTTGTCCGACCGTGAATTTTCAGACAAGGAAAAACCGCCTGATTCGGTCAGGCGGTTCATTTCCTACTATTTTTTGAGGGGGGAGATAGAGAGTGGTTTTTCATCTATCCAAGATCTATTATATAGAGGAAATATGTTTAAATTATGTCGGTAATCTAAAAGAAATCGAAAATTTATAAAGAAAGTTTAAACAAACTTTATAATTTTTATATCTGGTTGCGCCCATTTGAGGAATGTGCTACTCTGAAAGAGTCTAATTTCCGCGCTCTGCGGAATGTATTCACGCATCAGTTCGATGCAGAAATCCATTTTTTACTGATAAATATTGTTTTTCTGACGGTTATGCACCGTTTTGCCGGGGAGGGATGCCTTTGTCTGTGGAAAAGTAAGCCTCTGTTAAAAGTGAATGTGTAAAAGATAATGCCATAGCAGGCAGAAATGGAGAATTGCGATGAAAAACAGAATATGGAAACAGATAAGGAGAACTTCAATTGCAGCTGCAGCTGCGGGAACTGTACTGGTGGGAAATATTCAGCCGGGAACCGTTTTGGCATCTGCATTTCAGTCAGGGCCGAACCCGAAAGTGGAGCAGAGCTGTTTCTGGACAGACAGAGAGAAGGGAATGGCAGAGCTGGATATCCGGATTACAGGATTAAAGGACTGGATAATGGAGAGAAGGATTTCGGACGGCAATGAGAACCTGCCGGAAATAACAGAATCGGAAAATAAGCAGGAAATGGAGGAAGAAGATGAGTACATGGAGGAGCTGGCATCCGGGAAAACAGTATACGAAGAGAATGAAACGCAGGAGGAAGAGAGTGAGGGCTCACAGGAGGGAACGACGTCCGGAGGAGAAGATGTAGAGAATGAAAGCTCTGCCGTGATACTGGAAAACGAAGAAGTCACGGAAGAGGATCAAAATCCGGAAGAAACGGAGGAAATGCCAGAAGAAGAATCGGAAGAGGAATCCGGGGAAAACAAAAATCCTGACGTGGAACCGGAACCAGTGACCTGCGTGGTGTATGTCTCGGAATATTTTTCCACGGAAACAACATCACTTCCGGAAAATGTACAGACACAGCAGATACCGGTGAAAAATCAGAAAGGCGAAGATACGGAAATCACAAAACTGGTATATAAGATAGAAACGGAAAATTTCCATGAGGAATCCATTTTGCTGCAGATTCCGCTGTCTCTGCGGGATGAATACAGATATCCGGTGGAAGAAACCAGTTATCTGCTGGTGCAGGACGAACCGCTGAAGAAAGACTGTGGTGGTGCAGGAACGGTTCTTCTGGTGAAAGAAAACGGAAGTACTCAGATTCTTGCGGAAGGAATTTCTCCAATTCTTACTGTGGAAGCTGCAAAAGCAGATATGATACTTTCTGTAACTTCCGAGACAGAAGAAATGAAAGCCGGAAAAACCATCCGTTATCGGGTAGATCTTGCGAATACAGGGGCTCTGGATCTTGAGAATATCCGGATGACCAGCAGTTTTTCCTGCCCGAAGATTACGCAGCAGTGGGAAGAAGCACAGGGACTTACCGGAAAAGGCTCCAGGGCGGAAGTGACAGAGCTGAAAGCCGGGGAACAGAGGAGTTTTTATATTCTGGCACCGCTTTTAAATGAACAGGAGAAGGATCTGGAGCATAAAGTGGAAGCAGGGGCAAAAGTGAAAGGCCGTCCGGAGGAAACTATCTTTCGGAAGGCGGAGGTGGTCAGTCCGCTGCAGTCTTTGAAGGCGGATTTTTCCGTAAAGAAAACAGCAGACCGGGAAAGCGCAGCTCCAGGAGAAACCGTGACGTATCAGATCTGTATCATAAATACAGGGGAAAAAACACTGCATTCGGTTGTTGGAACAGAACGTTTTCAGGCAGAGGGAATTGAAGCACAGTTTGTGGAAAAGGAAGGCATTAGGTTAAACAGCACCAGAACCAAGGCACTGATCCCACAGATAGCGCCAGGAGAAGCCGTGTCACTTCAGGCAACGGTAAAGATTCCGGAAAAAACCGTAAACCAGAAACTTTTTAACCAGATCTCTGTGACAAGTAAGGAAACCGGTGAAAAACAGGTAACGGCATCCGCAGAGATTACTGTGGAAGGAAAAGCCACCCAAGCGCTGGAAACAGAGATGATCTCAGAAAATGGAGAGCAGGATTCCACATCTGTACAGGAAGGAATGGCAAGAGAGGCATCCACACATCCGAAAACAGGAGATGATACAGATACAGAACTGTTTGTTCTGATTGCGCTGACGGCTGCAATCACGGCTCTGGGGGCTTTCTGGCTGCACCGAAAATATGCCGGAATGCGAGAGAAAAAGTGATGTTTCAGGCGTTGGGCGCACCGTAAAGAAACGTTGAAAACAGGGGGCAGGTGTGCTATTCTATATGGTATGTACATAAAACAAGAATAGTATGCCTTCCCGTATTCTGGCCGCGAAGCGACAGCAGGGATACGGGGAAATGGAGGAGAAAAAATGAAACTTTTATCCTTATTGGAACATCTTGAATACAAATGTCTTCAGGGAAGTACAGACCAGGAAGTTTCTTCTGTTGTTTATGATTCCCGTAAAGTGGAAGAGGGAAGCCTTTTTATCTGCATCCGGGGCGCTGTAGTAGACGGACATAAATTTGTGCCGGATGTTGTGGCAAAGGGAGCCAGAACTCTTATTGTGGAGGAACCTGTAGAAGCTCCTTCTGATGTAACGGTAATCCAGGTGAAGGATACCCGCTATGCCATGGCGTTTATTTCCGCTGCATGGTTCGGACATCCGGCAGAGAAACTGAAAACCATCGGAATCACAGGAACAAAAGGAAAAACCACAACCACCTATATGGTAAAATCCATCCTTGAGAATGCTGGATACAAGGTAGGTCTTATCGGAACTATCGAGGCGATTATCGGAGAAAAACATATCCCGGCTGCCAATACCACACCGGAGTCCTACATGGTACAGAAATATTTCCATGATATGGTAGAAGCAGGCTGTGACGCGGTAGTTATGGAGGTTTCCTCACAGGGACTGATGCTTCACAGAACCCAGGGCTTCATCTTTGATTTTGGTATCTTTACCAATATTGAACCGGATCATATCGGACCGAACGAGCATAAGGATTTTGACGATTATCTTCACTGCAAATCCATGCTTCTCAAACAGTGTAAAGTCGGTATCGTAAACCGTGACGATGAGCATTTTGACCGGATTGTGGAGGGACACACCTGTGCTCTTGAAACTTACGGATTTTCTGAAAAAGCGGATCTTCGTGCAGAAGATGCAAAACTTGTGGGAAGAAAAGGATATCTTGGAATTTCCTACCATGTGAAGGGACTTCTGGACTTCCCGGTTGAGATTGATATTCCGGGTAAATTCAGCATCTACAATTCCCTGACAGCCATTGCCATCTGCCGTCATTTCAAAGTATCAGAAGAGAACATCATCAAGGCTCTGAAAGTAGCCAAAGTCAAAGGACGTATTGAGATGATCAAGGTATCCGATGAATTTACACTGATGATCGATTACGCACACAATGCCATGGCACTGGAGAGTCTTCTTGGAACACTGAAGGAATACAACCCACACAGACTGGTATGCCTGTTTGGGTGTGGTGGAAACCGTTCTAAACTCCGCCGTTACGAGATGGGTGAGGTTTCCGGAAAAATGGCAGATCTGACCATTATTACATCCGATAACCCAAGAGATGAAGATCCGCAGGCTATTATTGACGATATTAAAATCGGAATGGCAAAAACAGATGGAAAATATGTGGAGATTCCGGATCGTAAGGAAGCGATCGCCTATGCGATTCATCATGGCGAACCAGGAGATATTATTGTTCTTGCGGGAAAAGGCCATGAGGATTACCAGGAAATCAAGGGCAAAAAATACCCAATGGATGAGCGTGTGCTGATTCAGGAAATCCTGGAAGAAGACCAGAAAGCGTAAGCGAATGATTTATGCAGATGTGATCATTGATATTTCACATGAGAAGCTGGACCGGGATTTTCAGTACCGTGTTCCGGAAGAAATGGAACAGTCCATAAAACCGGGCGTTGTAGTTACAGTACCCTTCGGAAAGGGAAATACAGTCCGGAAAGGTTATGTAATCGAGATTTCTACAGAAGCCAAATACGATGCTTCCAGAACCAAGGAAATCCAGGGAGTATCCACAGATGGTGAGACAACGGAATCCAGGCTGATTGCACTTGCGGCTTGGATGAAAGAAACGTATGGCTCTACCATGATTCAGGCACTGAAGACGGTTCTGCCTGTAAAAGATAAAGTCCGGGCCAAAGAAAAAAAACTGATTTTTTTTACCGGGGAGAAAGCGGCTGCCGAAGAATTGCTGAAAGAACTGGAGGGCAGCCGCTTTAAGGCACGTGAAAGATTTCTGCGGACAATTCTGGAGTCAAAAAGTCTGGATTACACCTACGCATCCAAAGAACTTGGGGCCAGCAGTTCTGTTCTTGATTTCTTCGAAAAAAAAGGTTTTATAAAAATCGAAAGTCAGGAAATGTACCGGATTCCGGAAAGTGAGGGGCTTGTAAAAGACGACAGAGAGCTGTGCCTGAATCAGGAACAGCAGGAAGCGGCAGAGCAGATTTTCCGGGAATGGCAGAATCCACATCCGAGACCAACACTCCTGTTCGGAGTAACCGGAAGTGGAAAAACCCAGGTCTATATGCGGCTGATCCAGAAAGTTCTGGAGGAAGGAAAACAGGCCATTGTCCTGATTCCGGAGATTGCCCTTACGTACCAGACTGTCCGCCGTTTTTATGCCATGTTTGGGGATAAGGTTTCGGTTCTGAATTCCAGACTTTCTTTAGGAGAGCGTTATGATCAGTTTAAACGGGCAAAACGTGGAGAGGTGCAGGTGATGGTAGGACCCAGATCCGCACTGTTTACACCGTTTTCCAATCTGGGACTGATTGTGATTGATGAAGAACATGAACCCACATACAAGAGCGAAAATACGCCCAGGTATCATGCGAGGGAAACTGCGATCCAACGTGCACAGATGGAACATGCACAGGTTGTAATGGGGTCCGCAACTCCGTCACTGGAAGCATACAGTCATGGATGCAGCGGAGAATATCTGCTGGTGAGACTGCGTGCACGTTATGAGGAAAGACCTCTTCCACAGGTATCGATTGTGGATTTGAGGGAAGAATTAAAAAAAGGAAACCGTTCTGTGCTGAGCAGGGAACTTAAAACTCAGTTGGAACAGGTTCTTGAAAAACGGGAACAGGCCATGCTGTTTCTGAACCGGAGAGGTTATGCTGGGTTTGTCTCCTGCCGGGCCTGCGGTCATGTGATGAAATGTCCACACTGTGATGTATCCTTAAGTGAGCATAACGGAAATCGGCTGATCTGCCATTACTGTGGTTATGAAACAGCGAAGCCGGAAGTCTGTCCGTCCTGTGGTTCGCCTCATATTGGAGGATTTAAGGCAGGAACTCAGCAGATTGAGAGAGTTCTGGAAAAAGAATTTCCGGAAGCCAGGGTACTTCGGATGGATTTTGATACCACAAGGACCAAGGACAGCTATGAAAAAATTCTGGCATCTTTTGCAGGGCATGAGGCAGATATTCTGGTGGGAACCCAGATGATTGTCAAGGGACATGATTTTCCGGATGTAACTCTGGTCGGCGTGATTGCGGCAGATCTTTCCCTGAATATGGATGATTATCACTGTGGAGAGAGAACCTTTCAGCTTCTGACCCAGGCAGTGGGACGTTCCGGCAGAGGTGACCGGCCGGGACATGCGGTGATCCAGACGTATCAGCCGGAACATTACAGCATTCAGGCGGCAGCTATCCAGGATTATGAAAAATTTTATAAAGAAGAAATGGGTTACCGGATGCTTCTGGATTATCCACCGGCAGCCCATATGATGACCGTTTTTGGCGCCTGCCAGGATGAAGAACTTCTCAAAAAAGCCATGTATTATATAGAAGTTTTTATCCGCAGGGTAAGTCCGAAAGAGGAGCTTCACATGATCGGCCCTGCGTCTGCATCGGTAGGAAAAGTAAAAGATGTTTACCGCCAGGTGCTCCATCTGAAGCACACAGATATACGTTTTCTCACGGCAGTCAGAGAAAAGCTGGAGAAATATATAGAGATAAATTCCGGATTCCGGAAGATATACATTCAATTTGATATGAATTAAAGGAGAAGAAAAATGGCACTTAGAACAATTCGTGTACAGGGCGATTCTGTACTGACAAAAAAATCCCGCACAGTGGACAAAATGACACCAAGGATCGGAGAACTGATTACAGATATGCTGGATACCATGTATGATGCAATGGGCGTAGGCCTTGCGGCACCACAGGTGGGAATCCTGAAACGTATTGTTGTAATTGATGTAGGGGAAGGCCCGATTGTCCTGATCAATCCGGAGATCCTTGAGACCAGCGGTGAGCAGACCGGTGATGAGGGATGCTTAAGTGTTCCTGGAATGGCAGGACAGGTTACACGTCCGAACTACGTGAAAGTAAAAGCACTTGACGTCAACATGGAAGAGCAGATCCTTGAGGGTGAGGGACTTCTTGCGAGAGCGTTCTGCCATGAGATCGACCATCTTGACGGAAAAATGTATACAGAACTTGTGGAGGGAGAACTTCACAAGGTAACTTATGATGAGGAAGACTAAAGGCGGGATAATATGAAAATTGTTTATATGGGAACTCCGGACTTTGCGGTAGCACCTCTTGCGGCGCTGGTAGAGAACGGATATGAGGTGGAGGCTGTAATTACACAGCCGGATAAACCTAAGGGCAGAGGCAAGACCATGATGCCTACCCCTGTGAAAGAAGAAGCACTGAAACATGAAATTCCGGTTCTGCAGCCGGTGAAGGTAAGGGATCCGGAGTTTGTGGAGAAACTTAAATGTCTTGCACCGGATATTATTGTTGTAGCGGCATTTGGACAGATTATTCCGAAGAGTATTCTGGATATGCCGAAGTTCGGATGCATCAACATCCATGCATCTCTGCTTCCGAAGTACCGTGGAGCAGCGCCGATCCAGCAGGCGGTAATCGACGGGGAAAAGGAATCCGGCGTTACCATCATGCAGATGGGAACCGGACTGGATACCGGTGACATGATTTCAAGAATTGTGGTGCCACTTGCGAAGGATGAGACAGGAGGAAGCCTGTTTGCCAAACTTGCCCAGGCGGGCGCGGAACTTCTGATTCAGACATTGCCGTCCATTTTTGACGGAACTGCCACCCGCGAAAAACAGCCGGAAGAAAGTCCGACTCCATATGCGGCCATGATCTCCAAGAAAATGGGACTTCTGGATTTCAGCAAAAATGCAGAGGAACTGGAGCGACTGATAAGAGGCTTGAATCCATGGCCAAGCGCATTTACCTTTATCAATGGAAAAACAATGAAGGTATGGAAGAGTTCTGTACAGGAAAAACAGGCAGAAGAAGCGCCGGGAACTGTGATTTCCGCAGACAAAGAGGGAATCCGTGTAGCATGTGGAAAGAATGTGCTGGTGCTTCAGGAAGTACAGCTGGAAGGCAAAAAACGTATGGAAGCAGATGCTTTCCTTCGGGGATATCAGCTGAAACCAGGAGACATGTTTAAAGATTCCAGGGAGTGATGAGTTATGTACGGATATGGTTATTACGGATGGGGAATGGACCCTACCGTTCTTTTACTTGTAATCGGAATGCTTCTTTCTCTTGCGGCCTCCGCAAAGCTCCACAGTACCTTTGCGGTTTACAGAAAAGTCCGGAATCATTCCGGGATTACCGGTGCAGAAGCTGCACAGAGAATCTTAAGAGCTGCCGGAATTACGGATGTACAGGTGGTTCCGATCAGAGGAAGCCTTACGGATCACTATGACCCAAGAACAAAAACCGTGTCTCTTTCTGAAGATATTTATGGAAGAAATTCACTGGCAGCAGTAGGTGTGGCTGCACATGAATGTGGACATGCCATTCAGGACGCCATCAATTATGCGCCTCTGAATATCCGGTCTGCCATTGTGCCGGCTGCAAATATCGGGTCACAGTTATCATGGCCACTGTTTATTGCAGGACTGATTTTTTCAATCCGCCCCTTGGTAACTCTGGGAATTGTTCTGTTTTCACTGGCAGTTCTGTTTCAGCTGGTAACATTGCCGGTTGAGATCAATGCATCTTCCAGAGCACTGAAGATGCTGGAGAGCACCGGTATTTTAGGCACAGATGAAAAAAAAGGAGCAAGAAAAGTACTGACAGCGGCAGCACTTACCTATGTGGCAGCGCTGGCAGCATCTATCTTACAGCTTCTGAGACTGATTATCCTTGCAGGAGGTAGAAATCGTGATTAACAGCGGAGTAAATGCAAGAGAACTGATCCTTGAGATCCTGCTGCAGATTGAGGAAGAAGGCGAGCACAGCCACATTGCCATCCGCAATGCTCTTTCCAAATATCAGTTCCTTCCAAAACAGGAACGCAGTTTTATAACGAGAGTATGCGAGGGAACCCTGGAATACAGGATTTATATTGACTATGTGATTGATTCTTTTTCCAAAATATCCGTAAATAAGATGAAACCGCAGATTCGTGAGATTTTAAGAAGTGCGGTATATCAGCTGAAATTTATGGACAGTGTGCCGGACAGTGCTGTATGTAATGAGGCGGTGAAGCTGGCACAGAAAAAAGGCTTCTATAATCTGAAACCTTTTGTCAACGGAGTGCTCCGTACCATTGCAAGGGAAATTGGAAATCTGGAACTTCCGTTAAGAGAAGAGAACGAAGTACGTTATCTTTCTGTGAAGTATTCCATGCCGGAATATCTTGTGGAAAAATGGAATGCTGCCTATGGTGTGAAGACAACCGAGAAAATTCTTGAAGATTTTCTCACAGAAAGACCGATTACAGTGCGGTGCCGGACACATAAAGCGTCTCGGAAGGAAATCGTTACCAGCCTGAAAGCACAGGGAGTAACGGTGGAACAGGCACCGTATCTTTCCTATGCACTGAAAATTTCTGATTACAACCATATCCTGACACTGGATGCATTCCTTCAGGGAAAAATCCTGGTGCAGGATATCAGCTCCATGCTGGTGGCAGAGGCGGCCAGCCCCAAAAAAGGGGATTACATCATTGATATGTGTGCGGCGCCAGGTGGCAAGAGTATTCACGTCGCAGATAAGATGGGCGATTACGGAAATGTGGATGCAAGGGATGTAAGCCAGTACAAAGCCGATCTGATTAAGGAAAACATTCAGAGAACCGGTGTGATCAATGTTGATGCAAAAGTTCAGGATGCAACCATTTATGATCCGGAGTCTGAACAGGCTGCAGATATTGTGATTGCAGATGTACCGTGTTCTGGGTATGGAGTTATCGGCAAGAAACCGGAGATTAAATACAGGGCAACGCCACAGAAACAGGAAGAAATCGTAATGCTTCAGAGGATGATCCTTGACAAGGCGGCGAAATACGTGAAACCGGATGGAACACTGATTTTCAGTACCTGTACCATTGCCCGTGAAGAAAACGAAGAAAATGTATTATGGTTTTTAAAGAACTATCCGTTCCGACTGGAAAGCCTTGACCCGTATATTCCGGAAGAACTTCACTGTAAATCCACCAAGCTTGGATATCTGCAGCTTCTGCCTGGAATACATAAGACAGACGGATTCTTTATTGCCAGATTCAGAAGGAAATAACAGAAAATGACAGATATAAAATCCATGACAATGGAGGAACTGAAAAATCTGATGACAGAGATCGGCGAGAAGCCCTTCCGTGCAAAACAGATCTATGCATGGCTTCATCAGCAACTGGTTACCTCCTGGGATGAAATGACAAATCTTTCCAAAAGCCTCCGTGAAAAGCTTTCGGTTTATCCGATTACAGCGCTCAGCCAGGCGGATGTGAGGATTTCAAAAATTGACGGAACCAGAAAATATCTTTTTCAGCTGGAAGACGGAAATGTAATTGAGAGTGTTCTTATGAGATATCATCACGGAAACTCCGTATGTATCTCCTCGCAGGTTGGCTGCCGTATGGGCTGCCGGTTCTGTGCCTCCACCATTGGAGGACTGACCAGATGCCTGAAACCTTCCGAGATGCTGGATCAGATTTACCGGATTCAGGCAGATACCGGAGAGCGTGTGGCCAATGTGGTTGTAATGGGAACCGGAGAGCCGATGGATAATTATGATAATCTTGTCCGCTTTATCCGGATTCTTACCGACGAGAACGGCCTTGGAATCAGCCAGAGAAATGTGACGGTTTCCACCTGTGGAATTGTGCCGAAGATGTATGATCTGGCGGAAGAAAAACTTCAGATTACCCTGGCGCTTTCCCTTCATGCTCCAAATGATGAAAAGCGTCAGGAACTGATGCCTATTGCAAATAAGTATTCCATGGATGAGGTTCTGGATGCCTGCAGAAATTACTTTGACAAAACAGGCCGGAGGATTACGTTTGAATACAGTCTTGTGGCCGGGGTCAATGACAGCGAGGAAGATGCAAAGCAGCTGGCAGGCCGTATCAGAGGAATTAACTGCCATGTAAATCTGATTCCGGTTAATCCGATTAAGGAACGTTCCTATGTGAGGTCTACTCGACAGGCTGTGGAGAATTTCAAAATAAAACTTGAAAAATACGGAATTAATGTTACTATTAGAAGGGAAATGGGCAGTGATATTGACGGTGCCTGTGGACAGCTAAGAAAAAGTTACATGGAAAAAACAGAAAGCGAGAAGTGACATGAGGATATACTCAGCTACTGATGTAGGGCAGAAGCGGAAGATGAATCAGGATTACGTGTTTGCGTCTGAAGGTCCGGTGGGAAATCTGCCTAATCTTTTCACAGTCGCGGACGGGATGGGTGGCCATAACGCCGGTGACTATGCATCCTCACATGCAGTACGGATCCTTGTGGATGAAATCCGTGAAGATGCGGATTACAATCCGGTGAAGGTCATTCGTCATGCCATTGAAACTGCAAACACGGAGATCAGAAACCGTGCACAGGAAGACGAAAACCTCCGGGGCATGGGAACCACTATGGTAGTGGCGACTATTGTAGATCAGTATGCCTATGTAGCCAATGTAGGTGACAGCCGTTTGTACGTGATTCAGGACGGGATCCACCAGATCACCAGAGACCATTCACTGGTCCAGGAAATGGTGAGAATGGGCGAGATCAGCCAGGAGGAAGCACGGAATCATCCGGACAAGAACATTATTACAAGGGCGCTTGGCGCGGAGAAAACGGTGGATGTGGATTTCTTTGATCTGAAACTTGAGGAAGGCTGTACCATTCTTATGTGTTCAGACGGCCTCAGCAATATGGTTGCAGATGAAAAGATTGCAGAAATCATATCCGATCCGGAAGCAGATATTGATCAGAAGGGCAGCGCGCTCCTTCGGGAAGCAAATCAGAATGGTGGTAAGGATAATATTGCAATCGTACTGGTAGAACCATTCACGAATGAGGTGGAAACATGTTGAAGACGGGAATGATCATAGCCGAGCGCTATGAGATCGTAGGAAAAATCGGAACTGGCGGAATGGCAGATGTCTATAAGGCTATGGACCACAAGCTGAACCGCTTTGTAGCAGTGAAAGTCCTGAAACCGGAATTTCGGGAGGATACCACATTTATCAAAAAGTTCAGAAGTGAGGCTCAGGCAGCAGCCGGTCTTACTCATCCGAACATTGTCAATGTATTTGACGTGGGAGATGACGGTGGTGTTTATTACATTGTTATGGAGCTGATTGAGGGAATTACCCTTAAGGAATATATTTCCAAAAAAGGCAAACTCTCCATCAAGGAAGCAACAAGCATTGCGATTCAGGTTTCCATGGGTCTGGAAGCAGCACACAGCCATGGAATTGTTCACAGAGATGTAAAACCGCAGAATATTATCATCTCCACAGATGGTAAAGTGAAGGTAACAGACTTTGGAATTGCCAGAGCTGCGTCATCCAATACCATCAGCTCCAATGTGATGGGATCGGTACATTACAGTTCTCCGGAACAGGTAAGAGGTGGATACAGCGATGAGAAGAGCGATATCTATTCTCTTGGTATCACGCTGTATGAAATGGTAACAGGAAGAGTTCCTTTTGACGGAGATACAACCGTTGCCATTGCTATCAAGCATCTGCAGGAAGAGATGGTTCCGCCAAGTGTGTATACACCGGATCTTCCGTACAGCCTGGAGCAGATCATCCTGAAATGTACCCAGAAGAGTGTGGATCGCCGCTATGGACGTATGGAGGATGTGATTGCAGATCTGAAGCATTCACTGATTGATCCTCAGGGAGATTTTGTGAAGCTTGCCACGGTAGATACAGACGCCAAGACTGTTGTGATCTCCGAGGAAGAACTGGGAGAAATCAAACATACACCGAAGCAGATTACCAAGCCGGAACCCACTGCTCTTGAGGAAGAAGAGTATGATGATAACGACTACGATGATGCTGAGGACGACTACGATGCAGGCGCCAGAAAGAAATCCGGAAAGAAAAAGAAAAAAGGTTCCGGCATGGGCCTGACAATTGCTGCATTAATCGGAGGGGCGGCCCTTCTGATTATCCTGGTGGTTGTTTTTGGACGTGCGGCAGGCCTTTTTGGAAACAGCAGTACAAACAGCGGAAAAACAGAGACCGAGCAGAAGACAGAAGAGTCAGCATCCAATATGGCAACTGTGCCAGATCTTGTAGGTAAGACAGAAGATGAGGCAAAGACACTTGCAAATGATGCACACCTTGGTGTACAGATGGCAGGTGAGGAATCTTCCAACCAGGAAAAAGGCAAGATTTCCCGTCAGGAAACCGCAGCGGGAACTCAGGTGGAAGAATATACAACTGTGAAGTACTGGGTAAGTACCGGAACCGCACAGGTTACCATTCCGGATCTGGATGGACGTACCGGAATTGACGCACAGCAGACTCTGGAGGATCTGGGACTTGAGGTAACTGTTCAGAAGGAGTACAGTGAGACTGATGATAACGGTTACGCACTGGTAGATCCAGGATATGTTTACAGCGTTGAGCCGGCAGCAGGCACATCTGTGCAGGCTGGATCTTCGGTAACACTGACAGTCAGCCGTGGTGTTGATTATGGCGATAACGCAGAGGTTCCAAGTGTTGTTGGAATGAGCAAGGATGATGCGCTTACTACTTTGGGCAAGTTTATTGATATCCAGATTACAGAGCAGCAGAGTACAGAGGCTGCCGGAACTGTTATCGCACAGGAACCGGAAGCTTATGCGGCAGCGGATCCGGATCAGCCAATCTATCTGACGATCAGCTCTGGTGACCAGGCTCCGTCTACGGACAGCAGTGCATCCACAGACAGTACCGCGTCTACAGACAGCAGCGTGTCCACAGACAGCACAGCCGCCACAGACAGTACTGCATCTACAGACAGCACAGTGGCATCCGCAGGAAGTACAACAAGTGGTTCCGGCTGGAAATGTACACAGACACTGGATACTCCGTCCGGATATAACGGAGGAGCAATCCGTCTGGAACTGATTCAGGAAGTAAATGGTGAGCCGAAGGCTTCCACCATCCTTGACGGACAGAATGTAAACTTCCCGTATCAGCTTGATGTGACAGGTGCAGACGGTGTTACAACTGGAACCATTTACCTTTACGAGCAGGTAAATGGAGATTATCAGCAGCTTGGTACTTATACCGTTACCTTTAAGGAAGCCAACTGATTATGCAGGGAAAAATAATCAAAGGTATTGCCGGATTCTACTATGTATATGCAGAAGACGGCAATACATACGAATGCAGAGCAAAAGGCATTTTCCGAAAAGATAAATTCAAGCCCCTGGTAGGGGATAATGTAGACATTGCAGTTCTGGACGAAAAAGAGCTGGAAGGCAGTGTGACAGAGATTCATAAGCGGAAGAATTCCCTGATCCGCCCGGCAGTAGCCAATGTAGATCAGGCGCTTGTAATCTTTGCCATGGATAACCCCAAACCTAATTTCATGCTTCTGGACCGTTTCCTCATTATGATGGAACGGGAGGATGTTCCGGCGGTTATTTGTTTCAACAAAAAAGACCTGGCAACGGAAGAAGAGCTGGAGTTTCTCTGTGAAACTTACCAGAGCTGTGGTTATCAGGTAATTCTGTCAAGTGCCCTGAAAGGGGAAGGCCTTGGCGAGATTGAGGAAGTGCTTCAGGGCAAAACAACGGTTGTTGCAGGTCCTTCCGGTGTTGGGAAATCTTCCCTTACCAATTCCCTTCAGGAAGAGGTAGAGATGGAGACCGGTGAGATCAGCCGTAAGCTGAAGCGTGGAAAACATACTACCCGCCATGCACAGATTATACCGGTAGCGCAGGATACGTTTCTTGTGGATACGCCAGGATTTTCCTCCTTATATATTGAAAATATGGAGGAACAGGAACTGAAGGATTATTTTCCGGAGTTCCGGAAATATGAAGGACAGTGCCGTTTCCAGGGCTGCCGTCATATACATGAACCGGGCTGCGCCGTTAAGGAAGCCCTTGAGAACAATGAGATCAGCAGACTCCGTTATGAAGACTATCTGGAGCTGCATCAGGAATTAAAAGAGAAAAGGAGATACTGAGTCATGGAATACCGATTGTGCCCGTCGATTTTATCAGCAGATTTTAACCGACTGGGAGAACAGATTAAAATTCTCGAAAGAGAAGGTGTTGAATATCTGCATATTGATGTTATGGATGGAGATTTTGTTCCGAGCATTTCGTTTGGAATGCCGGTGATCAAATCAATCCGGAAAGAATCCAACATGTTTTTCGACGTACATTTGATGGTAACAGAACCGGAAAGATATATTCGCGATTTTGTAGAGTGTGGAGCAGATTCCATTACCGTACATGCGGAGGCATGTGAGGATCTGGAGCGTACGCTGGAGCAGATTAAAGCTTCCGGTGTAAAAGCGGCAGTTTCCATTAAACCATCCACACCGGTAAATGACATCAGCCATCTTCTCGAAGATGTGGATATGGTGCTCGTGATGACCGTTCAGCCGGGATTTGGCGGACAGAAATATATGGATGAGTGTACAGAGAAGATTCAGGAGCTCCGTGAACTGATCGATGAGGAAGATCTGGATGTTGACATTCAGGTAGACGGCGGCATCAATGATGATACCCTGGAAACCGTTATGCGTGCAGGAGCCAATTTTATGGTAGCCGGTTCCTGGGTATTTAAGGGAGATGTGGCAGCCAATGTAAGACATATCACAGAGCGGATTCACGATATCAAAGAAAAGCTGGACTGAAAATGATTGATACAGTAATAATTAGCGGGGGCAATATCCAGGATGGTTTTGCCCTCGGTTTTTTGAAAAAAAGAATAGAAGAAGGCCAAAGAGAAAGCCTTGCCCTTGTTGCCGCAGATAAAGGCATGGAATGGTTCATGAGAAACCGGGAATTTACTCCGGATCTTGCAGTGGGAGATTTTGACAGTCTTTCTGAAGAAGGGGAAGCCTACATGGAAAGCCTGAAGGATCTTGAGATTGTCAGGCTGAAGCCGGAAAAAGATGATTCCGATACACAGTCTGCCGTGAATCATATGATCCGTGAAGGGGCAAAAGAAATCCTGATTTTTGGTGCCACCGGAACAAGGCTAGATCATGTACTGGCCAATCTTGGACTACTTTCCATGGGAAAAGAACAGGGAGTACAGATTGTTCTTGCAGATCAGTGGAATTATATTACTCTGGTTGAAAGTGGAACCGTGCTGAAAAAAGAGGAGCAGTTTGGAAAATATGTTTCTTTTTTCTCTGTAGGAGGAGATGTAGCCGGATTGTCCCTGAAAGGATTTAAGTATCCGTTGAACCGGTATCATCTCACCGTTGCGGACAGTGGACTGACTGTCAGCAATGAGATTACAGAGGAAACGGCTGAAATTACCTATGACAGTGGTCAGCTTCTGATGATTATGTCCAGGGATTAAAGCATTGGCTGTTACGGCACAGAGAATCCGGTGGGCGGCAGTCCCGGGTTGCGGATTCCGGTTGTGTGTGGTAAGATGGGAACAGCAAAATGGCTGAAAATGCTGTGAAATCAATACATTTAAAGGAGAAATATAGAGAAATGAAACTTGGAATTGTAGGTCTTCCTAATGTGGGAAAAAGTACATTATTTAATTCACTGACAAAGGCCGGCGCAGAGTCAGCAAACTATCCGTTCTGTACCATTGATCCGAACGTAGGCGTTGTAACCGTACCGGACGAGAGACTGAATCTTCTCGGTGATTTTTACAAATCAAAAAAAGTAACACCTGCAGTGATTGAATTTGTGGATATTGCAGGTCTTGTAAAGGGTGCATCCAAAGGTGAGGGACTTGGAAACCAGTTTCTCGCAAATATCCGTGAGGTAGATGCCATTGTTCATGTAGTACGTTGTTTTGAGGATTCCAATGTTGTCCATGTAGATGGAAACATTGATCCGCTTCGTGATATTGAGACCATTAACCTGGAGCTTGTTTTCTCAGATCTTGAGATCCTTGAGAGAAGAATTGCAAAGGTTACCAAGACTGCACGTATGGATAAGGAAGCAGCCAAAGAGCTTACATTCCTCGAAAAAGTAAAGGCACATCTGGAAGACGGCCAGCTTGCAATTACTCTTGAGACAGAGAATGAGGATGAGGATGCATGGCTTGCAACTTACAATCTTCTTACTGCTAAGCCGGTTATTTATGCTGCCAATGTTGCGGAAGACGATATTGCAGATGACGGTGCAAATAATGCACATGTACAGGCTGTACGTGAGTATGCGTCCAAACAGAACAGTGAGGTATTTGTAATCTGTGCACAGATCGAGGAAGAGATTTCCGAGCTGGACGAGGATGAGAGAAAGATGTTCCTGGAAGACCTGGGACTGACAGAATCCGGTCTTGAGAAGCTGGTACGTGCAAGTTATCATCTTCTTGGCCTTATGAGTTTCCTGACAGCAGGAGAGGACGAGACAAGAGCATGGACGATCAAGATCGGAACCAAGGCACCTCAGGCAGCCGGTAAGATCCACACAGACTTTGAACGTGGCTTTATCAAGGCAGAGGTTGTAAACTATCAGGATCTTCTGGACTGCGGTTCCTATGCAGGCGCCAGAGAGAAAGGTCTTGTAAGAATGGAAGGAAAAGATTACGTTGTACAGGATGGAGATGTGATCTTATTCCGCTTTAATGTATAACAGGTGATTTTATGGATATGTCAATTCGCTTTCCCGGATTGAAACTGATATTGGATTATGTTCCGAAATCCTTTGAAATCTTTGGATTCGAGATCACGATTTATGGTGTTCTGATTGCGGTCGGAATGCTTCTTGGAATCTTTTTTGTGGTACTGGAAGCAAGGAGAAATCATGAAGAGCCGGATGCTTATCTGGATCTGGCTATCATAACACTGATTACAGGGGTGATCGGAGCAAGGCTTCTGTATGCTGCTTTTTCGTGGAGCCTTTATAAGAATGATCCCGGACAGATTCTGAATGTGCGCTCAGGAGGCATGCTTTTTTATGGCGGTCTTCTCGGCGGAGTGCTGGGTGGTATCGTCTATTGCAGGATACGTAAAAAATCATTCTGGAAAATGGCAGATCTTGCCTGTATGGGAATTCTGATCGGGCAGATCATAGGAAAGTGGGGAAGCTTTTTTAACAGAGAGTCCTTTGGGGAATATGTGGATAATATTCTTTCCATGCAGCTTCCACTGACTGCGGTAAGGGCCGGAGAAGTGACGACCACAATGCGTGAGAATCTCCAGATGGTAGATGGAATATCCTGCATTCTGGTGCAGCCGCTGTTTCTTTATGAAAGTCTCTGGTGTCTTCTGGTGCTTATGCTGCTTATGATGCACCTTCGCAGGAGAGTATTTCAGGGAGAAATTTTTCTGAGATATCTTGCTGGTTACGGACTTGGAAGATTTGTGATCCAGTGGATGCGTACAGATAAAGTATTTTTTCCGGGAACGGAGATTGATGTTTCATTAGTGATTTCAGGTGTGCTTTTTGTCCTGTGTACAGTGATTGTTACTGTAAAGATTGTGATGGCGAAGAAGCGTGCCCGGGTACGAAAGAGAAGAATCGAAAAAGATTACCAGGCAGAGCAACAGGCCGCAGAACAAAGAAAAAATGCAACAGAGAATCTGGAAACAGAAACTGTACAGGGAGAAAAATATGAGTCAGAACAAAATACAAATACAGCAGAACCAGGAGACTCTCCGGAAAGCATCCCTTCTGCAGCAATTGCAGGAGGAACGGAAGAATCTGGACAGCCAGATCAGAAGCAGGAGCGATCTTCTGAAGAATCTGGAAGCCAGTCAGAGAGTTGACCGCATTCTGGAGTTATATTATCAGTGCTGAGGATATAGCTGAAAAAATAAACACGGATCTGTGTGAAAACCTGAAGGTTCAGGGGCATACAGATCCGTGTTTTTTTAGTACATTTTCCGGAAGTCCAGAGGTGTTGTGCCGGTAATTTTTCGGAACATGGCAATAAAATGGCTGGAATCGGAAAAGCCGGAGGCGCAGGCAACATCCTGAATTTTCATATCCGGTTTGGAAAGAAGCAACTCCCTGGCACGGCTGATGCGGTACATGGTAACGTATTCATAGACAGAACAGCCAAGAAAACGCTGGAACAGACGGGAAAGATACTGCGTGGATACAAAGACACTCTGACTGAGTTCGGCAGCGGTGATGTCCTGCTGATAACGGGTTTCAATTTCTTTTATTACGGGAACAACATATCTCTGGTAAAGAGGGTTATCCTGAATTTTCGGAGAAGCGGCGCAGTCCATAAAATTCATGAGAAGATTATAGCAGTCCGAGGAGAGCGATTTCATATTCGGGGTTGGTTCGTGGTATTTTCGAAGGGAATAAGAAATCAGTTTCCGGATATTTAAGCCCTGCTCTTTCGGGATGAGGATGACGTCCTGATTATCGGTCATGGATGGGATGCTGCCGGCGAGAGTTCCGGTAAATGTGGCAAACATGGTAATCCATGAAGTAGATTCCCGGTGATAGGAGTGGGGAACGGAAGGTGCAATGAGGATGCCTTCGTTGGCACCCAGAGTGTAGTGCTTTCCATTTACTTCGATGCGGCCGGTTCCTTTTTCTGTCTGAAGATAATGATAGTATGGGTATCCGTCCGGCCGGTTTATGGTATCCTGGTTCCAGTGATTTCCGAGAGATTCGAACATAAACGGAGCACTGACAGGAGTATTTCTGAAATAAATTGACATATGCTTCACCTGTTTCTAAATGTTATATATTTTGGCGAAACATATTATACCATAATCTGTAAGTTTATACTATAATAATGTACAGACAGAAACGAAGTAACGAAAATACAACTGTAAAACACAGTATTTCAGGAAATTCAGTCAATATTTACCGGAATACAAAAGCCGGACAGGAGGAAAACATGAAAAAATTTGATTATTCTCTGGTGAAAGATCCACAGTATTTCTGTGACGGAAGAATGGAAGCGCATTCGGACCACATGTATTATCGCAGTGAGGAAGAACGGGAAGATGAGGAAACTTCCTATCGCCACAGCCTCAACGGACTCTGGAAATTCCACTATGCAAGAAATTATGCAAGTACAGTTGCAGGATTTGAGGAGGACGCATATTCCTGCAAGGACTGGGAAGATATTTATGTACCGGCGCATATCCAGATGGAAGGATATGATGTACCACAGTATGCCAATGTCCAGTATCCATGGGAAGGTCACGAGGAACTTCACCCGGGACAGATCCCGGAGCGTTTTAACCCGGTGGGAAGCTATGTGAAATATTTCCATGTGCCGGAAAACATGAAAGGAAAAAGAGTATTTATTTCTTTCCAGGGAGCAGAAAGCGGACTGGCTTTGTGGCTCAACGGAACTTTTGTGGGATACAGTGAAGATTCTTTTACCCCTTCAGAATTTGAGCTTACAGAGTATCTGAAAGAGGGCGAGAACAAACTGGCAGCCCAGGTATTCAAATGGACAGCCAGCAGCTGGTGCGAAGACCAGGACTTTTTCCGCTTTTCCGGAATTTACAGGGATGTTTATCTTTATACCGTGCCGGAGGTTCATGTCTATGATCTTAAGATCCGTGCGATCCCGGATGAGACCCTTAAAAAAGCAAGTCTTGAGATCGTGACAAAAACCTGGGGAAAAGGAAAACTGAAACTTATACTTTCCAGAAAAGGCGAGATCCTTTTGCAGGATGAAAAAGCTCTGGACGGTGAAGATACCTGTACATGGGAAATTTTGAATCCTCTGCTCTGGAGTGCGGAAGAACCGAATCTTTATGACCTTGACATGGAAGTGTATGATGAGAACGGAATGCTCCAGGAGATTATTCCGGAAAAAGTTGGTTTCCGCCGCTTTGAAATGAAAGACGGCATTATGACCCTCAACGGAAAACGTATTGTGTTCAAAGGTGTGAACCGTCACGAGTTCAGTTCCGTCACAGGAAGACACGTATCCCGTGAGGAACTGATCCAGGATATTGTGACTATGAAGCAGAACAACATCAATGCCATCCGTACCTGCCATTATCCGGATGCCTCTCCGATCTACCGCCTCTGTGATGAGTACGGCCTTTATATGATCGCGGAAAACAATCTGGAATCCCATGGTTCCTGGGATGTGGCCGAACTTACCGGAGATTACACAGATATTGTTCCTCACAATAAACCGGAATGGCTTGGTATGATGCTGGATCGTGTAAATTCCATGTACCAGCGTGACAAAAACCACCCGGCAATCCTGATCTGGTCCTGTGGAAATGAGTCCTTTGGTGGAAAAGATATCTTTGAGATGTCCGAATTTTACCGCAAGAATGATCCTACAAGACTTGTGCATTATGAGGGACTTTTCCATGACAGAAGCTACAATGCCACCAGCGACATGGAAAGTCAGATGTATCCGTCTGTAGAAGCAATTAAGGATTTCCTTGCAAAAGATGACAGTAAGCCGTTTATCTGCTGCGAGTACACCCATGCAATGGGAAATTCCTGTGGCGCAATGCATAAATATACAGATCTTACTGACACAGAACCGAAATATCAGGGTGGTTTCATCTGGGATTACATTGACCAGTCCATTTACAAAAAAGACCGCTACGGAAAAGAATTCCAGGCATACGGCGGTGATTTCGGTGAGCGTCCGACGGACTATAATTTCAG
The DNA here is from genome assembly GCF_018917985.1 of Blautia sp. MSJ-36. Lineage (NCBI taxonomy): Bacteria > Bacillati > Bacillota > Clostridia > Lachnospirales > Lachnospiraceae > Blautia > Blautia sp. MSJ-36. The sequence goes on from NZ_JAHLPQ010000024.1 coordinate 46,069, forward strand.
TGGAAACGGTATTGCATACGGCGGCGACAGAACTCCGTCCCCGAAGATGCAGGAGGTCAAATTCAATTACCAGAATATCACTGCAGAAGTAACAGAAGATGCTGTAAAAGTTATCAACAAAAATCTGTTTGTAAATACCGATACGCTCCGATGCGAAGTGACTCTTGCAAAGAATGGACATGTCCTCCGTACAGAGACACTGGAGACATCCGTAGAACCGTTAAGCGAAAAAACATACCCACTTCCTTTTGGAAAACAGCAGCGTCCAGGCGAATATACAGTGACCGTATCCTTCCTTCTCAGAGAAAAAACACTCTGGGCAGAGGCTGGACATGAGGTTGCGTTTGGACAGTATGTTTACAGTGTAGAAGGAGCGGAAAAAGCTCCGGTTTCCGGTGTGGAGATTGTGAGAAGCCTTCATAACATCGGCGTTCGCGGAGAGAATTTTGAGGTGATGTTCTCTGTTCTCAATGGTGGCCTGGTTTCGTATAAATATGCAGGAAGAGAAATGCTCGAGGCAATTCCGAAGCCGAATTTCTGGAGAGCACCTACAGATAATGACTGTGGAAATCAGATGCCAATGCGTTATGCACAGTGGAAAATTGCCAGCATGTACGCAAGCCACAAAGAGTTCCGCAAGGGAATGTATGGTCCGTCCAACGCTCCGGAGACAACTGTTCATGACAACAGCGTGGAGGTCGCTTTTACCTACATCATGCCGACTACGCCGGTCAGTGAGTGCCGTCTTGCCTACGAAGTATTCGGAGACGGAAGAGTAAAAACTACCCTGACCTATGATCCGGTAAAAGAACTGGGGGATATGCCGGAGTTTGGTGTACTCTTTAAATTCAACGCAGATTATGACCATGTGAAGTGGTATGGACTTGGACCTGTGGAAACTTATGCTGACCGCAAACATGGTGCAAAACTTGGCATCTATGAGAATCTGGTAACAGACAATCTGGCACGTTACCTGGTACCGCAGGAATGTGGCAGCAAAGAAGGCGTACGCTGGGCAAAAATCACAGACAGAAAGGGCAGGGGAATGCTCTTTGAGATGGACGAGAAAAACGGCCCGATGATGTTCTCAGCACTTCCATATACCCCTCATGAAATGGAAAATGCCATGCATCCGTATGAACTTCCGGAAATTCATTATACCGTTGTCCGTGCTGCAAAAGCACAGATGGGTGTGGGAGGAGATGACAGCTGGGGCTCCTATACTCACCCGGAATATCTTCTTGACACCAATGAAAAAATGGAATTTTCCTTTGTATTCAAAGGTCTTTAAAATGTCATAAAAAGACACTGCAGAAACCAGAAAAAAGGGGCTGTTGCAAAATAGATGAGTAATCATCTATGGAGCAATGGCTCCTTTTTTGTGTTCAAATGAAAAAGCAGGCTCCGAAGAACCTGCCATTCATGGTATAATAAATTATGACTAG
>NZ_JAHLPQ010000025.1:0-47042 GCF_018917985.1 Blautia sp. MSJ-36
CGACTTGGATACTTTATCATATCTTCTGTCTTTTGTCAACTGTGAATTTCATTTTTCTGAAATTCTTTTTAATTGTTTGTTTTTCAAAAACAATTATTTGCGACAGCTCAGTTATAATAACACTGGGAGTTATACTTGTCAACCATAAAATTCAAATTTTTTTGGATTTTTCGAAATTTCATCCCAAAGCCCCAATTCAATTCCCAGGACAGGACGCCCCGCGTCCGCTTCCGTCCCCTATCCGGGTTTTATCTTTTTTCCTGTCAGTTGGAAATATCAGCCAGAGGGAGAGGATATCGGTTCGGGCTGTTGCGGAGGAGGGGTGATACAACTTAGGTTGCGGGAGAGGGCGTTATTGCGGCAGGGTCAGCTGTTTGAGCCAACGGCGAGTTCTGGCCCTGCCGCAATGGTTTTAGCCATCTCACGGAACCTTAGTTGTATCCCCCGACGGAGTCCTTGCCCGGGCCGATATCCTCTTCCTCTGGCGTCCGTCTTTCTCTCCACCTTCCGGAACCAACAGTATCCCCCGACGGAGTCCTTGCCCGGACCGATATCCTCTTCCTCTGGCGTCCGCCAAAGTCCCTACCCAGCTCGATGCATTCTCCGCATACGCCACACTTCACTCACCACCGTAAGCACCCTTGCACCAATAACAACCACCATAATACGAATCACACAATACAACAAAGCTCCCTTTTTTGACGGAAGCCCAAATACACACAACACCATCCTTTTAATAACCGAAAGCCCAATCACATCCAAAGCATGAATTGCATAAATATACAACGAAAATCTTCCACACCAACTCAAAAATCTGCTGATCTTTACACCTTTCACATAAATAAATTGCGATAACTTTACTACAAAATATGTACCACAAACAGGAGCCGCCAAAGAAATGATTCCACCATAGGAAGCCTGATGTACCCCAACACACCCCACTTTAATATCAAGCAGCCATACAAACAAACCAATCAAAATACTTCCCACCGGTAATTTTTTCAGATCTTTTTCGAATATTTTCTTCTCTTTCATCACACATCCCGAATGATAAAAGAACATTCCATACACACCCGCCTGTATTCCCAACGGCAGCCAAAAATAATCCCTCAACTGTGATGCCATCATTGCAAGGCAGATTATTAGCACCCACATTGAAACTTCATATTCTTCAGATATCTTTTTTACACATAGATACAATATCTGGCACATGAATAATGACATCAGAAACCAGGTCATACCAATCTGACTTACAGGTTTTCCATCAATTCCCTTCTGCATATCTCTTCCGGCAGCATAAAAAAGTGAACGCCAGAATTCTGTTTTTAAAAACAGCTCAGGGCTCATTATCATCGTACGGATAAAATTAATAACTACGTACGGTACCACTAATTGTTTAATCTTTTTTACTATTACAGAACTGATTTTTACATCCGTACTTTTTAAACACCATCCTGATAAAATGAAAAACAGTGGCATATGAAAAGAATAAATAAATACCATAAGTCTTTTATCCGCAGGATAGGCATTTTTCCATGTATGTCCTATAATAACACACAAAATTGCAATTCCCTTCGCAATATCTATAAACTCTTCTCTCTTTTTCTTTTCCATTACTTCACAACTCCCTAACCCAGCTCAAAAAAGTTCTCTAATTTCCTCCTGAAATCTCTCTCAGCAATTCAATATCGCTGGGCAATACTTTAATATTCGTAGTCAATTTTTCCCCCTCAGGGCTGATATAAGTTACTTCAAGAATGCTTCCTTCCCGGATTCCCCGCTTAGATACTGCATTACAAAAAGCAGGAAATTTCGGGTGATTCTGTTTAAAAGTATTCCAAGCATTCATAATCTTCATCATGTTTCCAAAATTACCAATTCCCATATCTTTCATCCTCGTTCTATACAACAGTAGCTGCCATGCTATCATCACCAAGCACAGCAGCCACTATTATTAATCTTAGTCTATTATTTTATAAAATCATCTGTTATCTGCGCTTATCTACCATCGGAAATACTGTAAAATTATCTACTTTTTTCTCAGAAAATACCGCATTACGCAACCATTCTCTTGACTTTTCAACCTGTGCATCAATCAATTGTTCCGTTTTTACATAATCAATCGGTTCCTCAACCATAGGATGACCGATAATTGTTGTCGCATCTTCTGTAAGACGATCTAAAAGCCCAAATCCGCCAAGAAGTGACGCAAATCTAAGGCTTCCTCGCTTTTTATTCGATATTGCACTAAAATTCTTCTGAAAGATAATCGCAAAACAAGTACCATGGAATGAATCCGTCACAACATAATCACTGTGATCAAAGCAATACAGCCATTCCGGCAAATCTACTTCATTAAGAATTTCTATCGGCGCCCCCGCAGGAATTCTCATATTCTGCCTGTTTCGTTCTCGTTGTCCTGGTGCCTCATCAAGAATAACTTTTACTTTTTTGTTCATTCTCTTAGATACATTGAGAAGTGCTTCTGTTTTTTCTTTTGTTGGGTCCAAAATATATGCCAAAATATATGGTTCCTCAGCACATTCCGGTCTAACGTTTTCTATCTTTGCATATTGATCCTTTTTGCAGAAGAATACCGGGTCTGTTACCCATGTGGCATCAACACCAAACACATTCTTACACATCTCAATCGCAAATTCTTCTCGTACAGAAACAGCATCAAATCTCTGAAGATAATATGCCGAAAGTTCTCTGTATGGTTCCGGACCTCTATACTCACTTTTACCAAAAGAAGTACCGTAAGCTATTTTTTTCTTATTATCATCTGCAAAATTCAGGAAATAATATTGTCCATAAATTCTGCTGAGTCCATAATTCCATAACTGATCCGATCCAACAATAAATCCATCACAAAGATCATTAAATTTTTTAAGCTTATGCATAGGATAAATTGGACTGATATTATAATGTTCTCTTGCAAATCTTCGTGGATCGGTTTTTGTCATCGTATCGCCTTCACGGGATAATGGATTATTTATCATAAGAACAGACAGTCCCATAGAAGTTAATTCATGATGCAATGCATAATAAGTAACCATACTTCCATAGTTACGTCCATACCACAGACCAATAATACCAATATCATATTTTCCCCGCAGACTATACTCTGTGGCTCTCTTGAATGAAGATGTTTCTAACAGCTGGAAAAAGCGTTTTCTGGATGGATGAGCACCATTCGGCTTATTGATCTCACCTTCACGTCTGCTCTTATCTAACAATTTAGAAAGCTCAATATTCTGTACCATTTTCATTCGAGTTTTTACAACTTCGAAAAGTTTTTTTCCTTTTTCCGAATTAACAAGTACAGCCGATGTTCCAATTCCATCCGAATATTCCCGTTTTATATCACCTGCTTCCCAAAAATCCCCTAAAGAAATATCTGCCTGTCGTGGTATAGCCAAAAATCTGCAGGAGCTACATGCAGGTCGTCTGCTCAATCCGATAAACATTGCTCTCAGATACGCATTTGTCGATGACCTCTCAAAAAAGCTTGTTCCATCTTTAAAATAAACACTGATCGTGTTGGCCCATCCAAATGCCCCTCTGTTTCTGAACTTTACTGATTCAACTTCTTTATCCGGAAAAGAATCTTTTAAGTATCTTTCAAACATTTCCTGTGATGGAAGCCCATGGCAAAAAATATCTACAGTAATAAGATTCTCATATTCCTGACCTAAAAACGCATATAACGCAGCAACATCACAAGGCACTCCGGAAAACAGAACCGTTTTTCCTTTTTTTAAAAGTTTTTCAATTTCTGGACAAACAGCCCTAATATCACTTTTAACATATTTTATATTATGAATCTGATCAAGATCTTCCTTTTTACGGATCAGGACATGTTCTACGGATGTTCCGTTTTTATATGCCGCTCCACAGACATACCCTCCGGATTCCAATATAACATTGGAAAGAAGTGTAAAGCATCCGCCAGCTGATCCCTTTCTGCGAATCTCATCCTCAGCCATCATAACATAGCTTTCCGGCTCCTTACTATTTTCATATTTCACCTGAACGGCCGGGCAATGCTTTAAACATTTTCCACATTTCACACATTTATCTGTATCAATCTGAGGATATGCATACCCTTCCGCATCCGTTTCCATCTGTATTGCATTTTGTGGACAAATTTCTGCACAGACTCCACATCCACAACAATCCTGTTCAAAAATTGCGGCAACCGTTATATCATCTGCTTTTTTCAGTTTTGCAGGTACAAATTCTGGGACTTTTTTCTTTGTATCCACAGACTCTGTTTTTCTTTTTCCATATTTTTTTACGATTTTCTTTGCTTTCACCTGAGTTTCCGGTGACATTTTGTCATATATTTTTCGTAAAAATTCCTGATTCACTACGAATCCTCCTTAATTACACATTCTTTTCTTCTTTTTGTGTAACATAGTTTTTCGCCATTTTTTTAGCTTTTTTCTGCATGCCAATTGGAAGACGATATAAAAGTCCCCGCCAAAATGTAGGTTTTACCTGCTCAATCTCTTCTTTAGTTACAACTAATTCCTTTTCTTGATCAGCTTCCACCCTGACAGGATAAGCCTGATATGTTTTTACAACTTTTTCAGAAAACATTGCATGTTCCAGCCATTTTCTGGAGCGTTCTCTCTCTGATTCTAAAATCTCATTCACAGATGCATAATCAATATCTTTTAATAATGTTCCATTATTTATAATATTTTTGGAATTTTTCACAAGTCTATCTTCTAAATGGAACAATTTCACCAGAGATTCTGATCTAACCATACCCCTGGCTTCATTTCCAATACCTGCAAACGGTTTTTCGTATAAAATAGCAAAGCTCATACCATGACAGGAATCCGTTACAACATAACTGCTATTTTTAAAATAAGCGACCCAATCCGGGAAAGTTACATTTTCGAGGACTTTCTCATCACCCATTTTTTCTTTGTTTTTCTTGAAAGTTCCTGTTTCGCCATCCAGAATAAATACCGCTTTCAATCCTTTTTTCTCTGCCAGATGTTTAACAGCCTCACGTTTCTCAGGTGTTGGATCAAGAATGTATGCTAACAGATACGGCTCTTTTTCTGAACGCTGTGATTCTTTTGCAACATCATCATATACTTTTCGATCTGTTGAAAATACAGGATCCAATACCCTGGTGGAATTCACGCCAAAAACATTATCAAGGATATCAACTGCTGATTCTTCCCGTACAGAAATCGCATCAAACTTTTTCAGAAGATCACTTGTTATAATTCTCTCCCGATCTGATCTGTAATCTCTTTTATGTCCGAAAGAACATGCAACTGCAACTTTTTTCTTTTCAGGTCTTGCAAAGTTCAACAGGAAACTCCGTCCAAAATTCCGGGCTACTCCAAAGTTCCATACCTGATCAGATCCTACAACAAACGCATCACAAACCTGATTTAAAAGTCCCATTTCAGAAAGTTTATATTTCCGGCTTACATGGCAGTGTTCTCTTGCAAAAACGCGGCTGTTTCTCTTTGCCACAACATCTGCCGGGGTTTTTCCTAAACCTTCATTATCGATCAGGAGCACTGCAAGGCCCAAGCTTTCCAACTGTTTGTACAAACCATAATAAGTCGCAATACTTCCATAGTTATTGCCAAACCATACGCCGACAATACCCACGTCGTAACGGCCTTTCATACAATAATCTACCGCTTTATGAACACTTGTATAATTTATCATTTCAAAAAAGCGGCCTCTCTGTGGTGGAACCTTCATTTTCTGAGCACCAAATCGATTTCTCTTCAATGCATCCAACGGAACTTTTTCGATAAATTTAACATTATCTTTGATTCCATTGAATAATTCTCTGCCCTTTTCATTATTGATTAAAATCATGGATGTTCCGACATCGTCATTAAGTGATTCTTTATATGCCGAAATTCCCCATGCATCACCGATCGTAATATCTGCCTGTTTAGGAATTGCCGCAAATTTACAATCCTCACAGGATTGACGGAGAAACAGACTCTTGAAAGATCCAATTTCAAATGGATCAAGCACACCGGATCCCATATATGTTCGTCCGTCTTTCAGGATAACCTCACAGGTGGTTCCGCTCCAACCATAGCGTTTTGAACGGAAATAAAATTTGTCTATATTTTCACGTCCATCAAAAGTTTCATCTAAATACTGCTCAAAAACTTTTGGAGATGTCGGCCCATGGCACATAAGATCTGCAGTAAACAGACCTTTTGTATTTTCACCGAGAAAAGCTTTTAAACCGGCTACCTGACACGGCGTTCCTGTGAACAATACCGTTCTTCCCTCATCCAGCAATTTTTTTACTTTTGGATAAGCCTCTCCCAATTCGCTCTCTACATATTTAGATCTACGCATAGGTTCCAGCTCTGTTTCATTTTCTGCAAAAGTGTGATAAACATGAAATTTTTCATCCATCACAACTCCGCAGACAACTCCTCCTTTGGAGAAGATGTATTTTGCCAGAAGTGTAAATGCCCCACCTGAACTGCTGTCTAGGCGGATCTTATCATCCGCCCATATTACATAAGATTCTGGTGATGCGATATTGCTTCTGTCTTTATCATGTAAGCCTGGACATATTCTTCGGCATTTTCCACATCCTGTACATTTTTCTTCATCCACTACAGGATAACGAAATCCCTCATGATCATTCTGCATGCTAATTGCCCCAAAAGGACAGGTAAACTGGCAAGCTGTACAGCCATAGCATTCGTCTTTTTTTAAATCCCCTATATGTTTTACACTCATTTATCTATCTCCAAATATTTTCTCCAGAAACTTTCTGAAGTAAATTCTTTTCTGTGATCTCTGTACTCTTTCTCCAAACGTTCATGAATCCTAGCATAACGGTTGAAAAGCTTTCTTTCCCTGCTGAACAGCTCAAAAAATCTCTTCTTATCCATTTCTCTGTATGCACCCTGCTTCAGATATGGGTTCACTGCAAGAAGTTTCCTTCTGAAAAAATATCTGTGCGGTGAATAATACCAGTCATAAGCCACTGGAACAACTGACTTTTTCAGCCATTTTGTTGGCCAAAAATGCCCATTGTAAGTAATCCTGTACAGAAATGTCTCCAGTGATTTACGTGGAAGATCCTGTGCATAAACACTAAGTACCTTTGTTGGTGCTTCCGGAAACTTAGAAAGTGGTTCCATCTTCTCATTTTTCTGAGATTTCTCTTTCAAAAGTTTCTCACCCTGATTCTTCATGAAGAATTTATATCCCTTCATGTAATCCTCAACCGCATCAAGAAGGAGCTCCGCCCCATCATAGTTAAAGCGAAGAAGGTTTACACGAATCAGTTTACGGATACGGGTCATAATATCCACATTCTGGCATACTCCACTGGCTGCCTGAAGCATCAGTGTATTTCTGTGCACCTGATAAAATTCCATTGCTCCGTTAAATTTGTTTGTAAAGCCCATATGCCAGATACAAATACCACTGAGTGTAATGAATTTTGCTTTATTACGCAGGCTGTATTCTACATCATCACCACGTACAAATACTGGCAACGGTAAATTATCTTTACGTACAAATTCTGCAGGGATACAGCAATACCACCATCCTGCATAAGCATTCTTCGGCTGATGGAACATTTCCTCACAACGAAGGATATCTTCCATCTTTCTTGTGTCTACACGGTCTTTAATCGGTCCATAAGTTCCCTCATGATCCATAAATCCAACATCCTCATACAGGTAATTCATCTCTTCATAGAAAAGCATTGCTCCACTGATAAAGTGATGCTCATACTCGGGACGAACAATCTTCAGAAGATTATAGGTACGGATCAGACTCTCCGGAAGGATCATAACGTCGTCATCCATGAGGAGAACGTGTGTCGGCTTCTCCTTATGGTCCATTGCCTCCAGCATACCTCGTGTAAAACCACCAGCCCCGCCTACATTCAGATTGGGATGTACCATTACATGTTCTGTTTCCAGCTCTTCTACCGGAAGTGTGCGTCCATTATCCACTACATGAATCCAAAGATTCTTCGCCAGGCTATCGTTACCTGCAAGTACGGTATCCTTCAGAAGCTGAATATTAGGAAGGATATAATCCTCTTTCTTAAATGTAGTAGTGCAAAGATGAAGAGATACATGACGTACCTGTTCCTCATCGATTTCTGTATCATACTCTCCACCATAAACCACACATATTCCATGTGTATGGATCTCAAAACCAGCAAGCATCAGATTATTTTCCGGATATTCCAGACTAATCTCCTGCGGCTCTGCGGCAGAAACTTTTGCTCTGTGCAAAACTTTTCGGATATACTGCGTATCTTTTTTCTCATAGCCTGTAAGGATAATCTCCATTTCACCTTTTACACGCAGTTTCAGTATTAATTTTGACGCATAAGTATAAGTTTTCCATTTCAGAAGTGAAATAGAGTTAAAATATGTGCAGAAATCAATTACCTGGCCTGCACCTAAAACAATTGTTTTCTTTTCTCTGTCATATACCGGACGGCTGCTTTTGAAGAACATTTCCCAGTATGCTTCCAGTCTGTCATTGTCGCAGAACAGGATATTCTGCAGTTTGTAATTCTTACTCATTCTTATCAATCTCCAAATAATTATTCCAGAATTCTTCTGTTATCAGTTTCTTCCAGTTCTTGCGATAGCTTTCCCTGGCTCTTTCAAAGTACCTGTCTGTTTTCCTCAATGCCAGTAACAAATATATGCTCAGACGTATTGTTTCCGCAAGATTTTTGTCTGCTTTCAGGCAAAGTCCCGCAGAATCTTCATAAACTACACGTTTTTTTCTGGCTGCAGTGTAAACACTGACATCCGGAGTTGTGTAGAATACATTCTTTTCTTTTTTATCCAGTCTTTCCAGTTTTGGAAGACGTTTGACAACATTCTGCTGAATCTCTACGCCATCTGTGTCTTCCAGCCATTTTTCACCTTTCAGAAAATCCAGCATCGCACAGATATTCAGATAAATATAGGAATATCTTCCTCTCAGTAGATTTCCTGCTGCCCATTTCATCAGAAAGGCTTTCCACTGACGTTTGGTCCAGTCCTCATAATGAATAGCATTTAAGATCGCCATATTTCGGATATCATAATATTCTCCCATCTGCGGAAGTTTTTTGATTACGACCTCATGCCAGACTCCGATTCCATTCAAAGTCATCAGGCTGCCCATACGAATTCCATATTCAATATCATCTCTGTGAATAAACACAGGAAGTGGAAGTCCTTTTTCACGGATTGACGGTACCGGTATACAGCAATACCACCATCCACCGTAATCCCAGTTTTCGATCTTTGCATTTTCGAGAAGAGTTTCCGGTTTCCGAAGATCCAGATTCTGTCTGCCGCCCTGAATTTTTCCACGGTTCCATAATGCTCCGCATTCAAACTGATTCCATGGAACATCCCTTTCTATGAGTGAACCTCCAAGAGGTGCCTTCTGCCATTTTTTCTTTACAACAGATAAAAATAATTCTGTTTTTTTAAGCACATCCGGATTCAGGACAATATCATCATCCATCAGGATTACATGAGTAAACTCCGGAATCTTCAGCGCCTCGATCATACCTCTTGTAAATCCACCTGCGCCTCCACAGTTCCGGTTCAAAACAAGATGTACCCAGTCCGGAATCATTTCCTCTGTCAGTGTATTTCCATTATCTATAAGAAAAACTTCCGGACGATATTCCTGCTCCATTCTGGAAATCCTCTCAAGATTTCCGATTACCTCTTTTTCACGGCGACAGGTACAGATCACTACTGCAATCTGAACATCCTGCTGTACTTCCACTTCGGAACCAAAAACAATATTCCGGAGATAACATCCTTGCTCCAGTCCTTCCACTCGAATCCAGACGGCCGAAAATTTTTCCGGATCAGGCATTTCAAAAGAAACCGTATCTCCCTCGGTGATACATTTTCGTTCCTCGTATACAGCACTTTTTTTTCCATCTGTATAACAGAGCGCTACTTTGCAATTTCCGGAAACCGTAACCTCCACATGAAGCCCGTTCAGTTCGGTATACTCTGACCACTGTCCCGGATAAAAACCATTAAAATATGTAAACAGTTCTGCTTTTTCGTTCTCCGGTATGTATAATGATTTTTTTTCTTCATTGATTACATGTACGCCTTCTGTTCCCTGATAATAAAGTCCATGATTTTCTTCTGTACTGTCAGGAAGCATCATTGTCTGTACTGTTTTATACTTCATTTAGTTTCTCCCTAAGCCTCATAATAAAGTGTCCTGGATAGTATAACAGATATCCGCTTTTTCTGATAGCCCATACAAATTTATTTTCTACCGCATTATAAATATCGGGATAACTCTCATGAATTTTTCCATCCATTTTCCGCAGTCTGCGGCACATTTTTACAGAGCACGGAAAACTCAAATAGATCTTAAAATGGCTGCTTAAAACATTGGAAATTCCATTTTCAAGATATACCAGGTATTCTCTGTCGGCCCCTTTTGTTCTCTGTTTCCGGTAATATTTCAGAAGGCTTTTCAGAACCCTCTCATGATTTCTGTGATTCTTTCGCATTTTTTCCAGTGTCATGCTCTGACCCTGGCGCCCCAGTCTATACATGTATACAAATTCATCCAGAAATACAATACTTTTGACTTCCGGAATCGGATACATTACAAATTCCACATCTACATAATAGCAGTTTTCATCAATTCTCATTCCTGTTTTTCGAACCAGATCTGTTCGAATTGTCATGGAATGCATCTTTACAAATGTTTTTTCCGCAACTTCATGAAAATCATATTTCCTGCCATATTCCACACCCGGAAACGGATGTCTGTTCTGAATACTCATTTTCCCGGATTGCTCATAAACCCAGAAAAAATTGCTCCAGACAATATCTGTGTGAAATTTTTCCAGGCCTTCCACAAGCCTGATAAAAGCTTTTTTATTTACCCAGTCATCACTGTCCAGTACCTTTACATATTCTCCGGCAGCATGGTCCATTCCTGTATTGATCGCCGATCCATGTCCGCCATTTGGCTTACTGATCACACGGACAGAATCCGGATGTGCTGCCACATACTCCATTGCAATCTCTTCAGACCGGTCCGTCGATCCGTCCAGAACCACCAGTATTTCTATTTTATCCAGAATCTCTCTGATCATCAGCGATTCCAGGCACTGACGGATGTACTTTTCCATATTGTACACTGGAATGATAACTGACAAAACCTTTTGCATATTTGTTTACCTCATTATATATGAAATCGCATCACGAATCCCGGCCACATATATCAGCCGGATTCCTTTCATGCTCTCTGTTGCTGCCCGGTTCACTTCCGGCAGGATTACCGTTTCAAATCCCAGTTTTTTTGCTTCCTGCACCCTTTGTCCGGCCATGCTGACAGCCCGGACTTCGCCACTTAGGCCAATCTCTCCAAAAACCATAACAGAATCCGGAATGACAATATCTTTGGCACTGGAAATAATTGCCAGGCAGATTCCTAAGTCAATGGCCGGTTCCGTCATCTTCATTCCTCCGGCAATATTTACATAGGCATCAGAAGATGCAAGATGAACTCCTGCTTTTTTCTCCAATACTGCCATAAGAAGATTTACACGATTAAAATCGGTACCAACTGCCGTTCTCCTGGGAATCCCAAAATTACTCTGGCACACCAGTGCCTGAATCTCCACCAGAATCGGTCTGGTTCCTTCCATAGAGCAGGCTACTACGGAACCGGATGCATTCTCCGGCCTTCCATTCAGCAGAAACTCAGAAGGATTTTTCACTTCCTCCAGCCCTGTGTTCTGCATCTCAAAAACTCCGATCTCATTGGTCGATCCAAAGCGGTTTTTTACCGCACGCAGAATTCGATAGGAAGCATGTCTGTCTCCTTCGAAATAAAGCACGGTATCTACCATATGTTCCAGCACACGGGGGCCGGCCACGTTACCTTCTTTTGTTACATGGCCAACAATAAAAATGGATACACCCATGCCTTTTGCAATCTGCATCAGAACATTGGTCGATTCTCTTACCTGTGAAACACTTCCCGGTGCAGAAGTAATATCTTCATGGAACATTGTCTGAATAGAGTCCACGACTACCACATCCGGCTTCATCCGCTCTATGATTTCACGGATATTTTCAAGATTGGTTTCACATAACAGTTTCAGTTTATCATTAAAATTCCCCAGTCTGTCCGCCCTTAATTTAATCTGGCGCAGAGATTCCTCACCGGAAATATATAATACGGATACTCCCTGGGAAGAAAGATTTCTGCAGACCTGAAGAAGCAGGGTAGATTTACCGATTCCGGGATCTCCACCCACCAAAACAAGGGAGCCAGGAACAATTCCGCCTCCCAGTACCCTGTCCAATTCACCGATTCCACAGCTCTGACGTTCATCTGCCGAAAGGCTGATATCTTTTAAAATTACAGGTTCTGTCTTCTTCTGCGATACTTTTACGCCGGAGGAAGCGGTTTTTTTAGAAGAAACCGTTTCCTCCACAAATGTATTCCATGCCTTACATGCAGGACACTGCCCCATCCATTTGGCCGATTCATACCCGCATTCCTGGCAGAAATATACTGTTTTTTTATTTTTTAGCATTTTACGATTTTTACTTCTGCTTTGGTGTTCGCATCCAGTTCAACACTGAAAGAAAGCTTGCCACCCAGGTTTGTAGTCATGGTGCCTGTGCTCGCTCCATCGATAAATACCTGATATTCTGTCTCAGCTTCAAGTTCTACTGTGATCTGAGAGTCCTCAAAGCCCTGTACCTCAAAGCTCATTGTAGTTCCATCCTGCTGAAGATGAAATACACTTGTTCCCGGAACAGACTCATATACGAACATTCCATTGCGCTCAAGCTTGGTAATCTCCTTATATGTTTTTACTTTATACATATCTCCCTGATACTGATAATCCGACAGTTTGGATTTCTGGTTTAATTCGTAATCTCCAAAACTGATAGTACCGTTATCTTCTGTACGGATCAATTCCTGTACCACTGCCATGATCTTATGTCCTCCTGAAATTCTTTTGTTGTATCTTTAAGATGATGTTAATTATAGCTTATTTTTTTTCTTTTTGCCATAGAAAGTGACAAAATTCTTATACTTTTCAAAAACTCCGGTTTCATTCCCCGGAAACTGTAACAGAAAAGCAGATTTTTTTATCTTTTGCTTTTACCTGTACCGTATCTCCTGCTTTGATCTTTCCTGCCAGAATTTCCGTTGCCATTTCATCTTCGATTTTTGTCTGGATTGCACGACGCAGTGGTCTTGCACCATACTTACTGTCAAAACCTTCATCTGCAATGAGATCTTTTGCCGCTCCTGTAATTTTCAGAGTGATATTCAGCTGTTCCTGGCATCGTTTTTCCAGATTCTTGAGCAGGATCGTAACAATTTTGCGGATATTCTCTTTATTGAGAGAATGAAATACCATAATCTCATCAATTCGATTCAGAAATTCCGGTTTAAACATCCTTCGAACTTCTTCCATAACTCCGTTTTTCATTCGGTCGTAATTCTGTTTTTCTGTGTCGCCGGACATAAAGCCAAGATGCTTCGGTTCCATAATCACCTGTGCACCGGCATTGGAAGTCATAATAATAATCGTCTGTTTGAAATCCACTTTCCTGCCATGAGCATCTGTGATATGGCCATCATCCAGCACCTGTAAAAGAATATTAAACACATCCGGATGCGCTTTTTCGATTTCATCAAAAAGAATTACACTGTACGGATTTCTTCTCACTTTTTCACTGAGCTGTCCGCCTTCTTCATATCCTACATATCCCGGAGGAGATCCGATCAATTTGGATACGCTGTGTTTTTCCATATATTCAGACATATCTACACGAATCATTGCCTGCTCACTTCCAAATACAGCTTCTGCCAGTGCTTTGGAAAGTTCCGTTTTTCCGACTCCGGTAGGTCCCAGAAATAGGAAAGAACCGATTGGTCTTGCCGGATCTTTTAAGCCTACCCTGCCTCTTTTTACTGCACGGGCAACTGCAGAAACCGCCTCATCCTGGCCGATTACACGTTTTTTTAGAACTTTTTCCAGATTTGCCAGACGTCTGGATTCTCCTTCTGTCAGCCTCTGTACCGGAATTTTAGTCCAGTCGGATACAATATCCGCAACTGCTGCCTCTCCAACAGTGAGAGCTTTCCGTCTGTTTCGGCGATCTGCTTTTCTGCGGAGTTTTTCAAGTTCTGCTTCCGCTTCGTTCTGTCTGGCCTGCGCTTCTTTCGCATGTTCCAGATCTGCATTTACAACCGCCTGTTCTTTTTCTTTCAGAATATCGTGAATTTCCCGCTCCAGCGCCTCTGCCTCCGGCGACGGATGATATCCAGCCAGCTGCACTTTGGAAGCAGCTTCGTCAATGATATCAATGGCTTTGTCCGGAAGGAAACGGTCATTAATATAACGGACAGACATTTTTACCGCCGCTTCAAGTGCCTCATCCAGAATCTCTACCCCGTGATGTTTCTCATAGTATGGACGCAGGCCTTTCAGAATTTCAATTGCTTCTTCCTCCGTAGGCTCTTCTACTGTAATAGGCTGAAAACGGCGTTCCAGAGCTGCATCTTTTTCAATATATTTCCGGTATTCCTCCAGAGTCGTCGCCCCAATCAGCTGAATCTCTCCTCTGGAAAGAGAAGGTTTCAGAATGTTAGAGGCATCCAGAGCACCCTCTGCCCCACCGGCGCCGATAATTGTGTGAATCTCATCAATAAAAAGAAGGATTCCCTGCTGTTCCCTTACTTCATCAATGACATTTCGAATACGTTCTTCAAATTCTCCACGATATTTACTTCCTGCTACCATTCCGGAAAGATCCAGAACTACCACGCGTTTATCTTTTACAGTATCCGGAACCATTCCTGTTACAATCCGCTGTGCAAGTCCCTCTACAATGGCTGTTTTTCCGACTCCGGGTTCTCCTGTCAGGCATGGATTGTTCTTGGTTCTTCTACTTAAAATCTGGATCAGTCTGGCAATCTCCTTATCTCTTCCTACAACCGGATCCAGTTTGCCTTCTTCCGCCATTTCTGTAAGATCCCTGCTGTACTGGTCAAGCGTTGGTGTGGCACTTCCATTTTTTCCTCTGGAAGCCTTTACAGATTGGAATTCTTCCGCAATAGCATCGCTGTCCATTCCCATAGCAGCAAGAACTGCCGCATAAAGTTTCTGGATATTCACTCCCATGGTATACAAAAGTCTTGTACCTACACAGTCTGTTTCTTTTAACATTGCCAGCAGTAGATGCTCGGTGCCTGCCTCCTCAAAATGCATGGCCTCCGCTTCCGCATATGCATTTTCCAGAACCCGTCTTGTTCTGGGACTGAATCCCGGTTTCTGTGCAACTGCCGTATTTCCCGGCGGTGCGATCAGTTCATCAATCAGTGCCAGGGTTTTATCTGCCTGAATACCAAATTCTTCCAGCACTCTTCCAGCAGTTCCCTCTTTTTCTTCCACAAGACCGACCAGCAGATGCTCCGTGCCAATATAACTATGTCCGCAGGAGCTGGCTGCCTGTTTTGCCAGAACAAGAACATTCTCCGCCTGTTTTGTATATCGTTCCTGCATGATGTCTCCTCCTATCTGTCTGTGTCATATTCGTCAAAAATCTCATCCACCAGCTGGTGAACTTCTTCCCTTGTTACATTTTTACAACATCCCCATGCCATTGCCACTGTCAGATTCTGTTTCATTTCTTCCAGAGCTCTGACCTTATCCGCATCAATGGAGATCACAGCGCCCTTCCGTCTGTCAATGGTTACAAAACCTTCCTGCCGAAGCAGTGCATATGCCTTGTTTACCGTATGCATATTAATTCCTGCAATACTTGCAAGCTGCCGTACAGAGGGCAGAGCATCCCCCTCATGAAGTCTTGATGTAGCTATCCCCATTATGATCTGATTGGTGATCTGCATATAGATCGCCTCATCACTGTTAAAATCGATTTCTATCACCATAGGGCAATCTCTCCTCTACAACAGCAAAAGGCTGCCCAGTTTCATCCTGGCAGCCTGCTGTAATTTTTTGTTTTTATTTGCTGATCCCTGCAATCTTTTCTACCTGTTCTTTGTTCAGAATCAGATTAAAGCCCAGTGGATTTATCACATAAGCGTTTGCCTGTGGAATCATCAGGCTCGGAAGTTTGTCCATGGTTACTTTTGCAACACGGAGATTTTTACCTCTTCCGAATTTCTCAAACTCCATAACATCTGTGAATACAGGCTGCAGAATCTTGTCCTCTTTGTTTTTCAGATATGGAATATGAAGTTTTCCGTCTTCTTCCTGTTCTGCATTGATAGCAATCAGAAATTCTGCTTTTCGTAAATTCGCGATCAGCTCTTCTTCAAGCTCACGGATATTTTTGTGTTCTTCCTGTTTTACCGGACGGCGAAGTTCCTGCATAAAGTAAATACCGGAAAGCTCAAGAGATGGATTCAGAAGCGGTCTCTTCGCCGGCTCGATTTTACTCATATCTCTCTGCTTTGCGATTTTTCCAATTTCTATTTCAATCTGCTCTTCTCCGTCAATCCAGATTACACTGTTTACTCCGATTGCATACAGCGTTCCATACAGTCTCGGAAAATCTTTCTTCTCATATTTCATGCCCATAAGAAGGATCTTATCCTCCAGGAGCTGTTTTCCATATTCTTTTATTTCTTCTTCTGTGGCAAAAATTCTCGCCTGATCATTAAATGTCTCATCATCACAGGTTACATACGGAAGCTTGGTTGCCTGTGAATATGCAACAAATACTTCTTCCCTGTTTCTGAGTTCATGAATTGCTTCTTCTACACTGATTCCCATTTTTCTGTCCTCTCTGCCTCATCACTTGGATGCGACACTTCAGCAAAGAAATGGCATCCAGCTTTTTATTATTCGTAACTACTCACTGTGTTTCATAGTTGTTACTATTGTACAATGAAACCCCTGTTTTCGTCAAGCTGTGCCTGTGAAAACTGACCAATTCATGCCTCGTCGATCGCTTTTCCAATATCATGACGCATATATTTGTTTGCAAAACTGATCCACTCAGTAGCAGCATATGCGTTCTTTCTTGCCTCTTTCAGCGTTTTTCCCTTGGCAGTGATACCAAGAACACGGCCTCCGTTTGTAACGATCTGGCCGTCTTTAAATTTGGTTCCAGCATGGAAACAGTAGTATCCATCTTTGTCCTTGAAGTTCTCAAATCCCTGAATCGGAATACCCTTTTCATATTTTACAGGATATCCATCACTTGCAAGAACAACACATACTGCCGCATTGTCTTCGAATTTCAGATCAATCTGATCCAGATTTCCGTCTACACAGGCTTCCATCACTTCAATAATATCATTCTCCATACGCGGAAGAACAACCTGTGCTTCCGGATCACCAAATCTTGCATTATATTCCAGTACCTTCGGGCCATCTGCAGTAAGCATCAGTCCAAAGAAAATAATTCCCTTAAACGGACGTCCCTCAGATGCCATGGCATCTACAGTCTTCTGATAAATATATTTCTTACAGAATTCATCTACTTCCGGAGTATAGAACGGACTTGGGGAAAATGTTCCCATTCCACCGGTATTCAGTCCCTGGTCTCCATCCTTGGCACGTTTGTGATCCTGTGCGGATGTCATGGTGCGAATGGTCTTTCCATCTACAAAAGAAAGCACGGAAACTTCACGACCTGTCATGAATTCTTCAATTACCATGGTATTTCCAGCATTTCCGAATTTTTTATCTTCCATGATCTCTTTTACGCCGGCTTCTGCCTCTGCAAGATCCTGGCAGATCAGAACACCTTTTCCAAGTGCAAGGCCATCTGCTTTCAGAACGATCGGGAATTTTGCTTCGGTTCTTAAATATTCCAGAGCTTTCTCCGGATCATCAAAATTCTCATAAGCTGCAGTAGGAATATCGTATTTCTTCATAAGATCCTTGGAAAAAGCCTTGGAGCCTTCCAGAATGGCTGCGTTTTTGCGCGGTCCGAATACACGAAGTCCCTCTGCCTCAAATACATCTACGATTCCGCCCACAAGAGGATCATCCATTCCCACGATGGTAAGATCGATCTCTTTTTCTTTGGCAAAGGCTGCCAGTTTCTCGAATTCCATTGCTCCGATATCTACGCATTCTGCGTACTCTGCGATTCCTGCATTTCCAGGTGCACAGTAAATCTTGTCAACTTTCGGGCTTTTTGCAACACTCCATGCAATTGCATGCTCTCTTCCGCCGCTTCCTACGATTAATACTTTCATCTGTTTACTCCTTTGTTTCATCTGTTTTGTGATTACTTTAAAGAAACAATTCCATCTGTCACTGTGATCTTGTCATTGGCGATAAGATTGATGGCTTCCGGAAGGATCTTCCATTCTGCTTTCTCCATTACACGTCTCTGAAGCTCCTTGGATGTGTCTCCGTCTTTTACCTTCACCGCTTTCTGAAGGATGATCGGGCCTGTATCTGTACCTGCATCTACGAAATGAACCGTAGCACCGGTTACTTTTACTCCTCTTGCAAGAACTGCATCATGAACCTTCAGTCCATAGAAACCTTTTCCGCAGAAAGACGGGATCAGAGATGGATGGATATTGATGATCTTGTTTGGATATGCCTCCACCATCATCGGAGGAATCGCAACCAGATATCCCGCAAGAACGATCAGCTCTACCCCTCTCTCCTGAAGTTTGGAAAGCAATGCTTTATGGAAAGCCTCCCTGTCCGGATAGTCTTTTGGTGCGATACATATCGCTTCTATGTCATGTTTTCTGGCTCTCTCCAGTGCATAGGCAGACGCATTGTTGCTGATTACAATATCAACCTCTGCGTTTGTGATCTCTCCTGCATCAATGGCATCCATGATCGCCTGAAGATTCGTTCCTCCACCGGAAACAAGAACACCGATCTTTAACATAAGGTCACTCCCTTTTCTCCTTCTTCGATGCTTCCTACTACATATGGCTTGTCACCAGTCTTACGGATAGCTTCCATTGTTTTGTCAACATCTGCTGGATCTACTGCCAGGATCATTCCAAGGC
Organism: Blautia sp. MSJ-36; assembly: GCF_018917985.1. Taxonomy (NCBI): domain Bacteria; kingdom Bacillati; phylum Bacillota; class Clostridia; order Lachnospirales; family Lachnospiraceae; genus Blautia; species Blautia sp. MSJ-36. The sequence continues at coordinate 19,030 of NZ_JAHLPQ010000025.1, forward strand.
CCATATTATATGTATTGTACATCATATGCTCATCAATATTTCCTTTTTCTGCAAGGAGCTTAAAGATCGGAAGTACCGGATAGCTGTCTTTCTTGACAACAGCTCTGGTTCCCTCTTTCAGCATACGCGGAATATTCTCATAAAATCCACCGCCTGTGATATGGCTGCATGCATGGATCTTCACTCCGGCCTCACGGATGCTCTTCAGTGCTTTTACATAGATTCTGGTCGGTGCGATCAGTGCCTCTCCCAGAGTTGTTCCAAGTTCATCATAATAAGTATCCAGGGACTCTTTTGTCATATCGAATACTTTACGTACAAGAGAAAATCCGTTACTGTGAACACCTGTTGAAGCCATGCCGATCAGGACATCTCCCGGTTTCAGGGCCTCTCCTGTGAGAAGATCTTTTTTGTCAACGATTCCTACGGCAAATCCGGCAAGGTCATACTCATCCTCCGGCATAAGTCCAGGATGTTCTGCCGTTTCACCACCGATCAGAGCTGCCTCAGACTGTACGCAGCCTTCTGCAACACCTTTTACGATCTCGGCGATCTTCTCCGGATAGTTTTTGCCACAGGCAATGTAGTCCAGGAAAAACAGTGGCTCGCCGCCTGCACACGCAATATCATTTACGCACATAGCTACGGCATCAATTCCAATGGTATCATGTTTGTCCATAACCATGGCCACCTTAACCTTGGTTCCGCATCCGTCTGTTCCGGAAACCAGTGTAGGCTCTTCCATATCTTTAAATTTCTCCATGGAAAATGCACCTGAGAATCCACCGATTCCTCCAAGTACCTCCGGTCTCATTGTCTTGGCAATGTGTTTTTTCATCAGCTCTACTGATTTGTATCCTGCCTCAATATCTACGCCTGAAGTCTTGTAATCCATAATGTCCTCCTTATGACAACACTCTTTTATTTTTATGGTAAAAAATTTATAAACGGTTCTTAGTAGTTCTTGTATCCAACTTCCTGGAGTCTTGCATCTTTCTTTTCAACCTGTTCTTTCAGATCCTGGCTATACGCTTTCAGTCTGGAAAGAAGCTCTGCGTCAGAAGTTGCAAGGATCTTGGCTGCAAGAAGCCCCGCATTGGCACCGCCGTTGATCGCTACTGTGGCAACCGGGATACCGCTTGGCATCTGTACGATAGAGTAAAGGGAATCTCTTCCTCCCAGAGATGTTGTATGCATCGGGATACCGATCACCGGCATTGGAAAGATCGCCGCGCACATTCCCGGAAGATGAGCTGCCATTCCTGCGCCTGCGATGATTACTTTGAAGCCTTTTTCTTCTGCTGTCTTTGCATACTCGAAAAATACATCCGGTTCTCTGTGTGCGGAAATGATCTTCATTTCATAATCAATCCCCAGTTTCTCCAGGATATCTGCTGCTTTGCTCATAACCGGCATATCTGAATCACTACCCATTACAATTCCTACTTTTGCCATTGTGTTCTCCTTTCGTGGTACACCAACTGAATGTTTACCTGTAGTTGTTTGACTATTGTTATGGTTATTCTACGTATATTCTCACTTTCTGTCAATACGATCGGAAAAACTGTAAATTTACTAATTAACTTATATTAATATTTAATGGAAGATTCTCAAAAGGACGGTTTAATTCCTCGGTTCCAGGAAGAACAAACCTTCCATTTTCGATAATGGAGATCATTTCTCCCTCATCATCGATCACCCGGATACTTCCAAGCTCATCATAAGGAATGGTGATATCCGTGTGGCATCCATAATAAGCAAGGCTTACATCATCTTTACGCATCTCGGAAATCTCATTATCCCTGGCAATGATCTCCTTTCCGTCCGGATTGTATACCGGTGTATCTTCTGCCCAGCTGTAGCAGGTATCACCTACTGCGAAATGCGGTCCCATTTTCTCTGCGATCAGGATCGGAAGCTTATCCGCAATTCCGTATTTCAATGCAGCCACATAAGCTGTGGTGTTTGTACCGATGGCAAATTCGCCCATCGGGATCTTTGGATGATGATGGAGGATGTTATCCTCGATATATTTCCGGTTTTCTTCTTCTGTTTTAAAATTGGAGCAGGTATAATCGATCACCTGACCACAGTCAAATACCAGTTTCAGATCACGGAACTGCAACCCGTTCAGATAAACTTTTTTCACATGAAGGATCCCACCGGTTCCTGCAAGCTGCGGGGAGGTAAAAACTTCTCCTACCGGAATATTCACATCTGCCACACAGTTCTCAAAATTCGTCTGTTTCTTCGGATCTGTCAGCTCATGAAGATGGATCAGAAGATCCGTCTCATTATCTCCACGGCCTTTGACCTCCACCCACTCACAGGTATCCAGGGTATTGATGATCGTCTGCTGGATCTCCTGATAGAGATGATAGTCCAGTGTGTTGATCTTTACGATCTCACGGAAAATTTCCGCATAGTTTCCACCAATCTCCGGAACCGGATAGGCAATAATGGTAAAACTTCTCTCATCGCCCTTAATGTAACGGTTTACGATCTGTCCGGATTCATTGTCAAGCTCTGTCTGAAGCTTCTGCTGTGCCTCGCTTAAGGCATAAGCCTCCGGTTTGCTTACCGGTGAAAATGGTGTTTCTCCGAAAGTATCAATGCAGGCCGGCCCTCCGTGTACATTAGCAAGTTCCTTAAATTTCTCATAGGAGGTCTGCATAGCACGAAGCTTCCGCTGTATAAAATCTGCATCCAGAAACAGTGCACCGTCCTGACGATGATCATAGTCAAACTGCGGATTTGCAACGCCACCTGTATATCCCACACGTACAGCCCCTCTCTTATTTACCGCATGAGTCCCATGGCGGTAAATAACCGGTTTCAGTCCCATTTTTTCAAACTGAAGGATCGCTGCCTTTACCATGCGCTCAAATCCAAGGCTATAGCGGATATTTACAGTTTTCTTCTTTGTGATATCTTTTCGTCCGGTGATAAATCCGATCCGATAACCTTCTGTATAAGTAGAAGCCATCTTATCGATCTCTTCCTGGGAAAGGGAATTTAAGAACTCCGCCACTCCTGTCTCATTCTCAGAAACATACTCTCCGTAACGATACAGATATCTCAGATCAGAAAGATCAGAATTCATAATAATCTCTGCTGCAAAATCAAGTTCCGGATCTACGCCCTCCCGGATTCTCTGTTCCATCATATCCTGACAATAGTCATTCACATAGGAACGAAGGATTCCCTCTATTGTTGCAGCCTCCGGAAGCTCTTCCTCACAAAATGCAGAGTATACTTCCAGAAACAGTTCCATGGATACGGTCATATCCCACAGTCTTTTCTCATGTGCATAAGCCACTGTTCCGGCAAGTTCTGCATACAGGAAACTGAAAGCTTTTCCATAATCTCCCAGCTTATTTACTGCATAAGCCGGATTTCCATAACTGCTTTCATAGTTTTCCGGAAGGATATCCTGATAAAAGCGATGATTTCGCTCCTTCAGCTCCTCCAGGGTAAGTTCCACATTCTCCTCATCCATCACATCTGCTGTCATGGAAAGAAACTGCGCCATCTTTCTGAAAAAATCTCCAAACGGTTCTTTTACCGTCTCTTCTGTTATGACCTCACGGATCCGTTCTTTTGCAAGTCCGTAACGTTCTTTCATGCATTCGTCCAAAACTTCATCTCCCATCTTTTTCATCATCAATCACATGCCCCAGGGCAATATGTTTGTCGATCAGTTCTTTCATATATTCCCAGATCACTTCAGATCCTTCTCCTGTTTTCCGGTTTCTCTTATAGATCTGACTTTTCTTTACCTGATGTTCTTCCCAGCTTCTTCCGTTGGAAGCATCATTCAGAAAAAGAGGCTGGCAGTTATCCAGTACATGGGCAAATTTTGCTTCCGGAGTCTCATAAGCCTCAAATTCTTCCCAAAGCGCTTTCAGCCACTGTCCCTGATCTTCCGGCAGCAATCCGTAGATCCGTTCCGCTGCTTTTCGCTCTCTGGCATCCTTGGTGGCTGCCCCTTTCTCATCGTACGCATAGGTATCTCCCGCATCAATCTCCACAAGATCATGTGCCAGTACCATGGGAATTACCTTCGACAGATCCACTTCCTCGTTGGAATATTCCTTCAGAAGCACTGCCATCAGCGCCAGATGCCAGGAATGTTCCGCATCGTTTTCTTTCCTGTTTCCGTCTGCAAGATACGTCTGACGGAAAATATTTTTGACTCTATCTACTTCCAGGATAAAATCAAGCTGTTTTTTTAATCGTTCTTTTTCTTCCATTTTTTATACTCCTGATAAAAAAAGTCCCAGCCAGATTACCAGAATCACACCGTTTAAGATTGATCCGATCATACTTGTCCGGTGTTTCCGATTTTCCTCTGAAAAGCTGGAAAGGCCCAGTGCAAAGCCGTATGCTGACAGCAGCATGGCAAAAAGCCCGGTTCCGCCGATCAGGCCCCCGAGCTTTCCATCAAGAAAAAGTGCAAGCACAACTGCCACAATAAACAGCACGAGGGAAGCTACTGCCAGTCCTACGGACCACTTTCCTTTCGCAGCTTCTCTTTTTTTTGCAAATGCATATCGATATCTTCTTGCCATTAATGTTTTCTCCTAATTTTGTCGCAGACTGCGTAAATTCCATATCCCAGTGCCGCGCCCAGAGTATTCAGTATCATATCATCCACATCAAAACATCCGACCCTGGTGATCAGCTGGATCACCTCCACCGTCAGACTGATGGAAAAACCGGATAATATAATAAAAAAGCCATTTCGCATTCTTCGGTTTATCACCGGAAGAACAAACCCATATGGCATAAATCCCAGCACATTTCCGAAAATATTTGTAAAAAGTGCAAACATCCCTAATTGTTTCCTGTAGACCCAAAAACGCCTGATTTCAACAAACGGAACAAAATTATATCGAAATTCTCTTTCCGCGTCTGCTACCCGGCCATAACCTTCCGAAAAGAAAAGAAGGTATACAAGTATCAGGACATACAGCACAAAAAAAGCTGTCCCGAGTTTTTTTACTCTGTGTTTTGTCCCCTTTTTCAATATTCTCCCCTGCTTAAATGCCCGAAAAGCCACACGAAACAGAGTGCGGCTTTCCGGAATTTTTGTTTATATTTTTCCTAGATCAAAATCTCTGATTTTCTTTTGAGCAGTCTCGCACCGTTCACGATCATCAGAATCCCTGTGACAAGTCCCGTCACCAGAACGACAATACCGAGTGCAAGACTTCCCGCCCCGCTGCTCGCCATGGTTTTATAAATTTTTTCATTCATAAGTCTGTGTCCTCCCAGTAAAAGCGGACATTCGGAATCCGCTGCTCTTTTATTATGATATTCTGTACCAGTATTATTCTGCACCGTACTGCTCATAATATGCATCGATGGCTGCTTTCAGTTTATCATCAATCACAACACGGCCTTTGTATTCTTTATTGTAGAGGTGCTCAACCACCTCAGCCATGGTTACAATTGCTGTAGTCTGAAGACCATAATTCTCTTCAATCTCTTTCAGAGCACTCTTGGTTCCCTGACCACGTTCCATACGGTCAACAGAAACCACAAGACCGATCGGATTTACATCTCCCTGTGCTTTGATAATCGGAAGTGTTTCCTTAATGGATGTTCCGGCAGTCGTAACGTCCTCAATGATCACTACTTTATCCCCATCCTGGATCGGGCTGCCAAGAAGGATTCCCTTATCTCCGTGGTCTTTTACTTCCTTACGGTTGGAACAGTAACGGATATCCTTTCCGTACATTTCACTGATTTCCATGGTTGCTGCCACAGAAAGAGGAATTCCTTTATATGCCGGTCCAAACAGCACATCAAAATCCAGTCCGAATTTGCTCTCGATCGCTTTTGCGTAATACTGACCCAGCTTACGAAGCTGTGCACCGGTGCGGTAAAATCCTGTATTTACAAAAAATGGTGTTTTTCTTCCCGATTTCGTAGTAAAATCTCCAAATTTCAGGACATTACAGTCGATCATAAACTCAATAAATTCCTGCTTATACTGTTCCATTTATTTAATCCTCCATATTTTTCATGTACACAGCAAAACGGATATTCATTCTTTGTTCTGCTGTGATTCGTGTGTGCAATCACTTTGCTTATCCGCGTTCATTCTAACATATGTATAACAGAATTGCAAATTATGGAAATTCCCTTTATTTCACTACACCGATCAGTTCATTGATATCTTCAACCTTCTCTTTTTCAAGAAATGCCTGGATTCCCTCCGCAATTTCTTCTGTTGCATAAGGATTGAAAAAGTTTGCGGTTCCCACAGATACGGCAGTAGCGCCTGCCATGATAAACTCCAGTGCATCCTCACAGGTTGCGATGCCACCCATTCCGATGATCGGAAGGGATACCGCATTTGCCACCTGATATACCATGCGGACAGCGACCGGTTTTACTGCAGGGCCGGACATTCCGCCTGTTTTATTTGCCAGCGCAAATGTACGACGGTTGATATCGATCTTCATTCCTGTCAGAGTATTGATCAGGGAAAGCACATCTGCACCACCGGCTTCTGCTGCTTTCGCCATCTCGGTAATATCGGTAACATTGGGGCTCAGCTTCATGATCACCGGCTGTTTTGCATATTTCTTAACTTCTTTCGTAATGTCTTCAAGAGCTTTCGGATTCTGGCCAAAGGCAATCCCGCCTTCCTTGACATTCGGACAGGAAACATTGATCTCCAGCATGTCCACCGGCTCGTTTCCAAGACGTTCCACAACCTCGCAGTAATCCTTCGTGGACTTTCCGCAAACATTGACAATGATCTTTGTATCATATTTCTTAAGGAATGGAATATCTCTTTCACAGAAAACATCAATTCCAGGGTTCTGAAGGCCGATGGCATTGAGCATTCCGGACGCCGTCTCTGTTACCCTCGGTGTCGGGTTTCCCGGCCATGGTACATTGGCCACACCCTTTGTCACAACTGCGCCAAGTTTATTCAGATCCACAAATTCACTGTACTCTGCTCCGGAACCAAATGTTCCGGATGCTGTCATCACCGGATTCTTAAGTTCTACGCCGGCAAGATTTACTTTCATTCTGCTCATAACTCTACCTCCGTACTTAAGAATACAGGTCCATCTTTACATACTCGCTTGTTATGTACATGGGAATGGGAATCTACATCTTTGGATTTACATACGCAGGCAAGGCATGCACCTACACCACAGGCCATACGTTCTTCCATGGAAATCCAGCAGGGAATTCCCTTTTCAAGGGCATATGCCTTGATGGCACGGAGCATTGGCGCCGGTCCACAGGCAAAGATCGCATCTGCCTCAAGGCCATTCTCACGGATAGCATCCATGACATTCCCCTTTGTTCCGGCAGATCCATCTTCCGTTGCCACATAGACATCTCCGTAAGCTTCAAATTCCTTATTCAAAAACAGCTCATCTCTGTATCCAAGAACCATGATCTTCTCTGCATCCAGCTCTTTGGCAGTTTCCAGCATTGGCGGAATTCCAATTCCACCGCCCATGAGAAATACTTTTTTGCCTTTTACTGCATCCAGTGGAAAACCATTTCCAAGAGGTCCCAATGTCTCAACAGGTACTCCTGCATGAAGTCTGGAAAATTCCTCCGTACCGGTTCCTTTTCCGGTAACACGATATACCAGTCTCAGTTTTCCCTCTTCCTTATCGATCTCACAGAGACTGATGGGTCTTGGAAGAAGTTTGCTGCCATTACGGCTGTAAAGAGATACAAACTGTCCCGGCACTGCATTTTTTCCAATTTCCCCTGCATCCAGCCACATGCTGTAGATATCTGTGCCTATACATTCTTGGCTTAGAACCTTACAGGACTTTTTTGTTTTTTTACTTTCTGACGTGCTCATAAAATGCCTCCTGTATTATCTGTTCTCCAGTGCGCCGCTGATGTCCGCGATCATATCTTTTACAGCCGCTCTGGAGGCATCTGCGTAATTTTCAACACCAAACTCTTTATATTTTTCCTGCTTGTATGCAGCAATGATTCCTCTGGAAGAGTTTACAATAGCGCCAAGTCCATCTTCATTAAAGAAATGGACAAGATCTGCTCCTTTTCCACCCTGTGCCCCATATCCAGGAACAAGGATAAATGTCTTCGGCATGATTTTTCTTAATACTTTTCCCATTTCCGGATAAGTTGCACCTACAACAGCGCCTACATAACTGTATTCGTCGCCCATAAGCTCATCGCCCCACTGTGCAACTTTCTCGCCTACCAGCTCATAGAGCGGACGGCCGTCAATAACACGATCCTGAAACTCACCGCTTGACGGGTTGGAAGTTTTTACCAGAACAAAAATACCTTTTTTCTCCTCTTTGCAGATATCCATAAACGGTTTCACGCCATCAGAACCAAGATACGGATTGACTGTAGCAAAATCCTCGTCAAAACCTGCATATTTCTTAGAGCCTACCTGAACCTGTCCCAAATGTCCAACTGCATAGGCTGCAGATGTAGATCCGATGTCACCTCTCTTGATATCACCGATCACAACCAGATCTTTGGATTTACAGTAATCAACGGTCTTCTTGTATGCAATCAGCCCCGGGATACCAAACTGCTCATACATGGCAATCTGTGGTTTTACTGCAGGAATCAGATCATAGGTGGCATCCACAATTCCTTTGTTATACTGCCAGATTGCTTCTGCAGCACCTTCCAGGGTTTCCCCGAACTCTGCAAAAGCCTTCTTCTGGATATGTTCCGGAATATAATTCAGCATAGGGTCCAGTCCTACAACGATTGGTGCATTTGTTTTGCGAATGTTGCTGATCAGTTTGTTAATCATGATTATTTCTCCTCCTGATTTTCAAATACAATTTTTCCGTCACAGATGGTATAAAGAACTTTTCCCTTTACTTTCCATCCATCAAATGGCGTATTGTGACCTTTGGAAACAAATTTATTTTTATCGATGGTATACTCCTGCTCCGTATCTACAATAATTACATCTGCCGGGTGGCCTTCCTGCAGCGTTCCGCTTTCGAGTCCCAGAATCTTTGCTGGGTTCAGGCACATCTTCTCCACCATCTGTTTTAATGTAATCACACCTTTTTCTACCAGCTCTGTGTAGGTAAGCGGAAGGCTTGTCTCAAGTCCTACGATTCCAAATGGCGTATTCTTCATGGAACCTGTTTTTTCCTCTGCACTGTGTGGTGCGTGATCTGTACTGATTACCTCAATGGTACCATCTTTCAACCCCTGTTTCAACGCTTCCACATCCTTCGGTGTACGAAGAGGCGGATTCATCTTGTAATTCGGATCATCGGTTTTTATATCATCAGATGAAAGGATAAAATGGTGAGGGCACACTTCTGCCGTGATGTTATCATATCCTTTTTCTTTTACGAACTTCATCATCTCGGCATCACCATAAGTGGAACAATGGCAGAGGTGAAGATGCACACCTGTTTCCAGCGCCAGAATGATATCTCTGGCCGTAATGGTATCCTCCACCGCATTGCAGATTCCCGGGAGCCCCAGTCTTCTGGCATTCTCGTCATCGTTCATACATCCGTCCCCACGCAGGTCAATATCTTCACAGTGATCAAAAAACGGAACTCCGCATTCTGCCGCAATTTTCATTGCTTCTTTACAGAGTGCTGTATTCATCACTGATTTACCATCTTCGGAAACTGCCGGGATACCGGCCTTTACCATTCCTGCGATATCCGAAAGCTCCGTTCCCTTCTCACCCTTCGTGGCAGCACCTGCCTGAAGCACATGAATGCCGGAAACCTGGGCCGCTTTATTATGTACATAATTTACTCTGTCCGGATTATCAATGGTAGGAGTTGTATTTGGCATGGCAACTACTGTTGTCACACCTCCATGGGCAGCTGCCGCCGCACCGCTCATAATGTCTTCCTTATGTGTCTGTCCCGGATCACGAAAATGGACATGAAGGTCGATGATTCCCGGCATGACCAGCTTTCCTTTTGCATCAATCACACGGTCGCCTTCTTTCTTTTTCAGCTTCTGGCCAATTTCCGTGATGATCCCGTCTTCCAGATAAATATCGCCTGTTTTATCCGTATCTGTAGCCGCATCCACGATCCGGCCTCCTCGAATCAGAATCCCCATTTATGTTCTCCTCTCATCTTTTTATTTTCCATATCTACTATATCATACACGAAAATTCTCTTTTTATAAAGATTTTTTTTACAAAGCGTTTCAGTCCTGTTTTATGTACTGAAATTGTTGGAATTTTCTCCTTGACATTTCAAAACACGGGTTATATAATCAGAACATGGCAAGATATTTAATGTAAAATCACTAGTTTTTAGAGATTATATTTACATGAATATAGTCTGTAAAATCTGGTGATTTTTTATTATCATCAGAAGGCTATTTTAACTTTTTTATTTCTATGGAGGTAACACAAAATGAACAAGGGAACTGTAAAGTGGTTCAACGCAGAAAAAGGCTATGGTTTTATCACAGGTGAGGACGGACAGGATGTATTCGTACATTTCTCCGCAATCAACGGTGAAGGCTTCAAATCTCTTGAAGAGGGACAGGCTGTATCCTATGACTTAACAGAGGGCGCTCGCGGAATGCAGGCTGCTAACGTTACAAAGTTATAATTTACCCGATAAATCTATAACCATAAAAAACGTATAAGTCAAAACAGGTTTGCTTCAGAGCAGACCTGTTTTTTATTATATTGTTTTATGTAAAAAAATCTCCAGGATGCTCATTCCTACATCCTGGAGATTTCTTCATCTTTAATTATTTTATTTTGGTTACTGTCATCAAACAAGCCTTTACTCGGCGCTGTCTGAAGATAATCCTGAAATATAATCTGTCAGTGCTGATGTATCCATTACTGTATCTACTTTCACACTGGCCTCTTTCGCCTGGATCTTCGCATAAGCGGAATAGCCGATCCAGCCTACAAACAGTGCCGCGATCAGAATCCACGCTGCCATCTCAAGAACAAATTCCACCCGTTCTTTCTTCTGAGCACTGCTTCGTCCAAATTTGTTGTTTTTATATTTGTCAACTTTCTTCTGGCTCATTGTTGTTCTCCTTTGCCGATTCAAATACTCCGTTTATTATAGCACATCTGTTTTCAAAAGAAAAGCAGCAACTCCAGAAAGAAATGTGATAATTTTCTGAACAATAAGCCAGGGACCTGCACTGCCGCAAGATCAGACAGCAACAATAACGCCTCCATCATTCGCATACATGCTGCTGACTCCTGCAGTATCCATAACAACGATCTTCGCAGGATTCAGTCTCTCCCGGATAGCTTCTTCCAGCATCTTCGCTCTTTCCGGGCAGTTACAGTATGTGATGGCAACAGTCTTTTCGTGGATATTGATTCCTTTTTCTCCAACATGCTCCACCATCTTTACAATCGCCTTATTCATTCCTCTTGCCTGGTCAAGTTGGCAGATACTTCCCTCCGGAGTAGATCCCATAACCGGTTTGATCTTCAGTGCACTGGCTACCAGCGCCTTTACCCTGCTCAGACGTCCATTCTTACGCAGCGTTTCCAGATTTTCCAGTACGAAAAATGTACTCATTTCTTCAATATACTTATCTACCGTCTCTATGACTTCCTCAAAGGAAAGTCCTTTTTCTTCACATTCCACAATCTTCATGGCAATCAGGCTTTCTCCACCAGATGCAGACTTGGAATTAAATACATGAATTTTTTTCCCGGGGTTATCCTCCAGAAACAGACTCTTTCCAAGAACCGCACTGTTGTAGGAACCGCTCAGCTCAGAAGAAAGTGTCACTGCATAAATGTGATCTGCTTCACACTCATAAGCTTTCATATAACGCTCCGGAGACGGGCATGCGGATTTCGGGCACTCCGGGCATGCAGCAACTTTTTTCAGAAAGTCCTTCTGGTCAAAAGTTTCATCATCTATAATACTCTCGCCACCAACCATCAGTGTCAGCGGTACAGATTCAATTCTCTCATCATCTTTCCATTCATTCAGGAGTTCTCCACAGCTATCTATCGCAATCTTATAACTCAATTATATCGTCCTCTTTTCCATTATATGTAGTATTCAATACCACATCTATGGTATCACATAAACAGGTATTTGAAAAGAGTTTTTTAAAAAGTCTGTCCTTTTTTCTGTATCTGAGATATAATATCTACACGCAATCAAAAAAGAAAGGAAGTGCGGCATGCTGGCATTAAAAATCACAGATATCCGGGATTTTACAAACAAGCTTTTTATAGGAGAAGTATTCGATAAATTCTGCCTGTCCGAAGCAGTGATCACTACTTTTAATACTTTCACCATCGACGGCAGACTTCAAAAAGATTTCTTTGATACAGACAGTCTGAACAAAATCACAGAACACGGCCGGACGCATTCTCTCTGGAGGGACACAAAACCCTTCTGCTGGTCTGTAATCCGCGGAAAACGTACACCGTTAAGTTTTAAAATTGTACTTCATCTGAGCAGAAGCGGAGTGGAAGCCGCAATACGAAATACAGATTCTGAAATTTCCTCCGAGCAGATTGACGGATTATTTTTAAATCTTCAGTTTAAAAATGGAAGTCTTCTCTGTACCACCGGAACCTCTCTTCGGACTTTTTCCATGGACAAACGGCCGGAGCAGCTCTGGGATGATATGATTCTTAACTTTCTGACTCAGAACCAGATAATTTTCGAAAAACTGTAGTCAGCTGGTTTCTTCCATTTCTCTCAGGTAATACGCCAGCATATCAATAAATTCACTGTTGGTCGGTTTATCTTCTAACTGATATCCTGCAATTTCATCCAGAAGTCTTCTGTTTCCCTCCCAACAGACATTTACCAGTGTCCGAATATCGTGTTCTACATTTGTTGGCGTTGACTTATATTTTCTGGCCAGACACGGATAAATGTCTTTTGTAATCCGTAACGGTTTATACTGATAACCCATTGAAATCTTCACAGCCTCCGCCGTGAAGAAATATCCTTTATATTTCGAATTCGCTCCCAACCTTCTTATCAGACCATATATGTTTTTCATACACCTTTCCTCCCTATTTCTGTTTTTTCTCTTTTTAAATTCACTTCCTCATATATAATACGACACTTATTCGTATTTTTCGCTTTCTTCTGAAAATTTATTTTTTACATATTAGATACTGATTTCGTTTTTTTACAGCATTTTCACCTGAGAATTTAATTAATATGTATTATATACCCATAATATCCAAAATTGTGTTAAAGATGCGTATATTGTTATAAAAAAGACAATTATTCTATTTATAAAAAAAGAAGGCTCTGCCCTAATAGGCAAAGCCCTCTCTGTTCCTGATTCCGTTATTTATTTTGTGAGAACCATAAGAATATCATTGCTTCTCTTGACAAATTTTGTCATTTCCTCCGGAGAAAGCTGTTTATGGCTCATCATTGCCAGATCATAGAGCTGTTCACAAATCACCGGAACATGCTCAGATTCCTGATTTTCTGCCACGAATTTCACAAGTGGATGATTTGCGTTCAGAACAAGGATTTCCTGTCCTCCGAACATATTCGGGTCCATTCCATACATATTGTACATTTTCATCATATCCTGCATACGGCGGCTCTCTTCTGGAAGTGTAATCATCGCTGCAGTATTTTCATTTTTCAGTTTTTCTACTTTTACTTCCAGTTTGTCTTTGCCGAGGTTTTTGCGGAATACATCTGTCAGAGTCTTTACTGTTGTTTCATCTGTCTCGCCATCTTCACGAAGCTCTTCTGTAAGATCCGCATCAATTCTCTTGAACTGAATTTCCTGATCCTGCTGCTCAAGATGAGAAATAAACTGAGAATCTATCACATGTTTCAGGATTACAGCATCTTTTCCTGCCTCGCGGAACATGTTAATATACTGGCTCTGCTGTACTTCATCTGTAACATAATAGATAACTGTCTTTTCCGGTTCTTCCTTTTCTTCTTTCTTGGATTCATCCGAAGTTTTCTCTTCTTCTGTTTTGGCTTCTTCTTTTTTATTTTCCTCAACACAGTCTTTCAAGGTAAGATATTTGCCATCCAGATTTTTGAAGAGAATATAGTCATTCATCTTCTCACCGAATTTTGAATCCTTGATGCAGCCAAATTTGATAAACGGACTGATATCATCCCAGTATTTCTCATAGGATTCTCTGTCAGTCTTGCACATTCCTGTCAGTTTGTCTGCAACTTTCTTTGTAATATACTCGGAAATTTTCTTGACAAAACCGTCATTCTGCAGTGCGGAACGAGATACATTCAGTGGCAGATCCGGGCAGTCAATGACACCTTTCAGAAGAAGAAGGAATTCCGGAATTACCTCTTTAATGTTATCTGCGATAAACACCTGATTATTATAAAGTTTGATTGTTCCCTCAATAGAATCGTACTCGGTTCTGATTTTCGGGAAATACAGGATACCTTTCAGGTTGAACGGATAATCCATATTCAGATGAATCCAGAACAGTGGTTCCTTGTAATCCATAAATACCTTACGGTAAAATTCTTTATACTCTTCATCTGTACACTCATTTGGATGTTTCATCCACAATGGCTGTGTGTCACTTAACGATACCGGACGTTTATTAATTTTTACCTTGTCTTTGGCAGGAGAAATTTCAACAACTTCTTTCTCGCCTTTATCGTTCTCTTTCTCCTCTGTCTTGGCTTCTTCATGGATATGCTCCACTACTACATCGTCGTCACGGAGATCTGCTTCGTCAATAGTTTCATATTCCTGCTCTGCGTTTGCCTTGGAAAGATAAATATTTACCGGCATGAAAGAACAGTATTTCTCAATTACTTCACGCATGCGGTATTCATTTGCAAACTCCAGGCTTTCTTCATTAAGGAAAAGAGTGATTTCTGTTCCAGGCTCTGTCTTATTTCCATCTGCCATCTCGTATTCTGTACCACCATCACAGATCCAGTGAACCGGTGTGGAACCCTCTTTATAAGAAAGAGTATCAATATGAACTTCGTCCGCAACCATAAAAGCGGAATAGAAACCAAGTCCGAAATGACCAATCATCTGATCATCGGTTGTCTTATCTTTATACTTCTCAAGAAACTCTGTTGCACCGGAAAATGCAATCTGAGTAATATATTCCTCTACTTCGTCTGCCGTCATACCGATACCGTTATCAATAAACTTCAGGGTCTTCTGATCCGGATCCACAATAACATTCACTGCCGGTTTATATCCGTCCGGAAATGTATAATCACCCATAACTTCCAGTTTTCTCAGCTTGGTGATTGCATCACATCCATTGGAGATCATCTCTCTTACAAAAATATCATGGTCTGAATATAACCATTTCTTGATAATCGGGAAAATATTTTCACTGTTGATTGATAAACTTCCATGTTTTGCTGACATGTATGTCACTCTCCTTTTACTTTTATTCCTTATATTCCCGGCAGAACCGGAAAACTGTTTCTGTCTTTACTTTATCATCCTGCGGATTCTTTTATCCGGCTGACTAAATATATACTAATACGACTTTTTACAAAAGTCAAGGAAAATTTAGCACTCACCATTTTCGAGTGCTAGTAACAATTTTGTATTTACCATCTAAAAATCCCCTCGCACATCAAGTCATGCGAGGGGTCGCTATCTGCGTATAATTTATTTATTTTTTCTTTCTGCGATACACAAGAATACCACCAATGCATACTGCTGCAACAACCAGAACAATCACAAATGTCATAACCGGTGTACTGTCTCCTGTCTGCACTGCCGATTTTTTGTTTGACTGCGTAACAGCAGGACTCGGTGTTGCTGTAAGAATCTCGGCCTGTGATACAGCAAAAGCAACGGTACTTTCTGACTGTGTACCTGTATCTTTCCAGTTGGTGCCATCATATTTCTGCTGTCCAAAAGTAACTTTTAAGGTGTAGTTACCCGGTTTGCTTACGCGGAATGTTGCTGTGTACGGTGCTGCATCCCATGTACGCTCCTCTGTAATTTTCCAGCTTTTCGGAAGATATCTGGTGTCTCCCTTACGTGGGCTGGCATTATCCATTCCTGCTCCCACCGCTGTAAAAGTAATCTTCGTGTTGGTATCATACTTGCCATCCGGATCAATTCCTGTGATCTTATTATCGGAGGCAGCTGCCTTGGAACCACTGTATCCGTTTACAGTCACACTTACTGCAATCACTGTGCTGATTCCATCCGGATTTTTTACCCCATCCGGAAGTTTGACAGTACCTTTTACATTAAATGTCTGTCTGTCCGCAGAGGACGGATTGTAAGAACAGCCATTTACATCCCACGTTACAGAAGCTTTCTGTTCTCCCTTTGTTGTCTTAATTGTTACTGTTTCCGGAAGTTTCAGTGCTTTCTGTGTCTTCTCGGTACCATTTGGAAGATCTTTAATGTCAGACGGTTTTTTTATTCCCGTCAGATTATTTTCTTTTTTCGTATTATCCGTCTTTTTTTCTGTGACAGTGAAATGTGCATTTACAGAAACTTCCACATCCGTGCTGCTGGAAACCGCAATGTCTTCCACATATTCAGATGCAGAAAGGCCACCTGCCGGCTGTACAGTAAATGTAGCGCTTTCTCCTGCGTTAAGCTCTGTCTTGGAAAGACTGCTCACTGTATAATTCATACCGGAAGGCTGCTGCAATGTAATTGCTGTGTTTCCGGTATTGGTAACGGTAACCGTCTGCGCCTCCGGAATATTTTTGTATCCTTCCTCTGCATTTCCAAATTCCAGATTCTCCGGGCTGACAGAAAGATTATAAACTGGTGCAGGTTCTGTCACTTCAAATGATACGGAAACTCCATCTTTTATGCTTCCATCTTTATCCGTTATCTGAATTGTTCCATTGTAGCTGCCTGCCGCAAGACCTGTCTTCGGCTGTACGGTAAACGTAGCATGATCTCCCGGATTAATCACTTCCGCCGAAATTGTACCTACTTCATAGTTTCTGGCGGTTGGCTGTACCAAACGAACCGCTTCTGTTCCGGTGTTTTCAACTGTTACTGTCTGCGCTTCTGGCGCTGTACTGTATCCCTGTTCCTGGCTTTCAAAATTCAGTTTTTCCGGACTAACGCTTACCGATACTATTTTCTGAGGCTCTTCTTTTACTGTTACTGATGCTTTTACTGTTACCGATGCATTGTTATCCGATGAAACAAAGACAAGATCTTCTGTGTAAGAATCTTCTTTTGCTTCAAGACCGATTTTTGGCTGCACGGTAAACATCTGCTCATCCCCCTTGGCAAGCTGGATATTTCCGTCACTTTCCACTGCACTGACCGGCGCAATGTCAAATATTTCAGAAACCGGCTGTACCAGTGTCACTGTCTCTGTACCATCATTTCTGACTGTAACAGTTCTTGTTTCAACATTATCATAACCTGCAGTCAGATCATCAAAAGAAAGTTCTTCGGAGTCTACGGTAAGTTTATAGCTTTTATCTTCATTTTCTTTTGGTTCGGTTGTTTTTCCAGAATCCGCTTTATCGTCTTTTTCTCCTGCTTCCACTGAAAAATCTGCCTCAAAGAAAACATCTGCGCCTTCTTCTGTCTGATAGGTAATCAGATCTTTATATTCTCCAGCTTTCAGCCCTTCTCTTGGTTTCACCCATACGGTAATCGATTCACCACTTTTCAGTGGCTGATCGTTAATATCCTGTGCCATAAAATTCTCCGGCGCAATTTCTTTAAAATTCAGATCTCCGGTTCCATTATTGGTAATGGTAACATACTGTTCTCCTGGTACTTCCGTATATCCTTCTTCAACAGATCCAAAGTTCAGGACACCACTTCCGTCTTCTGTGGAAGCCGCCGCCGAATAGGTAAGTTCTTCGGCCTGCTCTGTCTTTTCTTCCTGGTTTCCGCCAACCTCAATAATTTCGGAAGTCTCTGTAGAAGAATCCTGTTTTTCTTCTGTATTGGATACTTCTTCCTGAGAACTCGTATTTTCATCTGTACCGGTTTCTTCTATACTTTCTTCGGTTTCCGTACTTTCATCAGACTGTGCGCTCTCATCTGTTTCTGTATTTTGGTCTGCTGCCGGGGAAATTTCCGTTTCTGGACTTTCCTCTGTGGAATCCTGTTCTGAAGTTTCATCCGATTCGCTCTCACTGTCGGCAGCTTCTTCCTTCTTCTGCTGTGCAAGAGCTTTTGCTTCTTCCTCCGTCGCGGAAACTTCCTGCGTTGTTACCGTAAGTTCACCACTGATTCCCATTTCTTCTTTACCTGTAATTTTAAGAACAATGGGAAGTCCCAGATCCTTTTCTTCCACCTTATAGGTTTTATCGGTTCCTACTTCTGTAAGCAGATCACCATCTTTCAGCGACCATGAAAAGCTCACATAATCATCTGTAATTCCTTCTGGCTTTACCTTGGAATAATCTGCGCTTAAGGTAACACCTACTGCAATTGTCCCTTTAATTTTCAGTTTGCCATCAAGTGCTCCCTGGGGAGCTGCAGCGGCAAATACCATAGATGGAAGTAATGTAACCATCATAAGCACGGCCATAATGACTGCCAGTACTCTGTTTTTCTTCATATTCCATCCTCCTTTACATCATTTTTAATTTTCTGCGTTTCTGTCAGATTTTTGCAGACCTTTCTTTGCTGATGTAAGTTTACCATATTTAATTTTCGGGGATGTAATTCCTGTTTTCCGACATATTTTTCCATCAGCCTTCAACAATCATATATTTTCCATCCGGAAGTTTAAATACTTCACTCTCTTCTTCCAGTTCTTTCAGGGAAAGACCTTCCACATCTGCGCCCATTCCATCCAGATATTTTTTTACATCTTTCAGAGAATCCAGAACAACTGCCATACAGTCTTCCAGAAATGCCTCTGCCTCTTCAAAATCATCTGCTACAGGCTCATCAAAGAGCTGTCCCTGTTTTTCCAGAAATGTCTGGACATATTCTTTTTTGTACATTTAAAAATCCTCCTTTATTTATTATTTTTCTCCTGATATATAGAAAAAAGATCCATCGGTTTATCTGCCACAATATCTGCGCCGTTTTCCTCCAGTTCCCTGCGTCCACGAAATCCCCAGAGCGCACCTACGGTATACATTCCGGCTGCTTTTCCTGTCTGCATGTCTGTTTTTGTATCTCCGATATACATACATTCTTCCGGTTTCACGTCGAATTCTTCCGCAATCTTTAACGGACCGTCCGGGGCCGGTTTTCTTCGGATTCCCTCCTGCTGTCCCATTACTTCGTCAAAAGTATCTCCATAAATTGCTTTTACGACTTTCTGTGCCGCAATGTGTGGCTTGTTGGAGCATACTGCCATTTTCAGTCCCGCATCTTTCAGTTTCTGAAGGGTTTCCGGCATGTTTTTATATGGTACAACTTTATAAAGGGGATCTTCATCAAACTTTTTGCGGTAAAGTTCCCGGACTTCTTCGTAATGGACCAGTTCCGGATCTCCTGCATCGATCAGGCATCTTTTTATCAACATGTCTGCGCCTTCTCCACTGTAATAGCGGAAATTGTCTGCCGGCTGCGGCTTCAGGGAAAATTTCTCCATGATTTCATTTGCCACATATGCCATGGATTCCAGCGTATCTGCAATTGTTCCGTCCAGGTCAAAAATACAAGCTTTTATCATTTTGTCATTCATCCTCTCAGGTTTATTCCCAGTTTCTTTGTCTCATAGATCAGCCTTGCCACCGGCAGTCCGACTACATTGTTGTAATCACCGCGGATCCCTTTCACATAAGCTCCCCAGGCGCCCTGGATTCCGTAGCTTCCTGCCTTATCCATGGGATCTTTACTATTTACATATTCTGCGATCTCTTCCTTTGTTACCGGGTAAAAAATTACATCTGTGCATTCATGAAACGTATGAATTTTCCAGTTTTTCTCTTCTCTTACAAGAACTGTCACACCCGTATATACCTGATGTGTGTTTCCCTGCAGCATACTCAGCATCTCCACTGCTGCTTTCGGGTCTGAAGGTTTCCCAAGGATCTTTCCCTCATAGGAGACTATGGTATCCGCTCCGATTATAAGAATATCCGCCAGATCATCCGCCTGTTCTTTTTCCAGTGCATGTGCGGTAAACATAGCCTTCTGACAGGAAAGTTCCTCAACCACCTTCGAAGGCTCTGTGCTGGTGATGCGTTCTTCACCACTGGCAGGTTTTACCTCAAATGTGATTCCCACCTGGCTCAAAAGCTCCCGCCTCCTGGGAGACGCGGAAGCAAGCACGATCTTTTTCATATGTGTATTCCTCTCTTTCTGTGTTATCAGTATAACCTTTTACGGAAGGAGGTGCAACCGGAATTGTCAAAAGAGAATTTCTTCCAGATCATAAAATATAATACGCCGGGATATCTGTACATCCCGGCGTACTGTCTGTTATATATGATTTACAGTTTTGATCTTATGCCTTCGGCAGTTTGAAAGAGCTCTTAAGAGACACAATACGGTTAAATACCGGTGCACCCTCTTTGGAGTCATGGATATCTGCACAGAAGAATCCGTTGCGGACAAACTGATAGCTGTCGTAACCTTTTGCTTTCAGAAGTTCCGGCTCAACGTAAGCACTTGTCACGGTAAGAGAATTTGGATTTACATTGAGAGATCCGTCTTCTTTATTGTAAACACCTTTCTCTTCATCTACGATATTCTCGTAAAGTCTTACCTCAACCTTGCCTGCATTGGATGCCTCTACCCAGTGGATGGTTCCTTTTACCTTACGTCCGTCCGGTGCGTTTCCACCCTTGGTTTCCGGATCATAAGTACAGTGAACCACACGGATTGTTCCGTCATCATCTGCTTCATATCCTGTACAGGTTACAAAATATGCATTCATAAGACGGACTTCATTTCCGATATAGAGACGTTTGTATTTCTTCGGCGGCTCTGCCATGAAATCATCACGTTCGATATAAAGTTCTCTGCTGAACGGGATCTTTCTGGTTCCAAGTTCCTCGTTCTCCATATTGTTCGGAGCTTCCAGGTACTCAACCTGTCCTTCCGGATAATTGTCGATCACAAGCTTGATCGGATCAAGGATTGCCATCATACGTGGACGTTTCAGTTTCAGATCCTCACGGATGCAGTACTCAAGCATTGCATAGTCTACAGAGCTGTTAGCCTTGGAAACACCACAGAGCTCTACGAATTTACGGATGGATTCCGGTGTGAATCCACGGCGGCGAAGTGCAGCAATGGATACCAATCTCGGATCATCCCAGCCATCTACGATTCCATCCTCAACAAGTTTCTTGATGTAACGTTTACCTGTAACAACGTTTGTAAGGTACAGTTTTGCAAACTCGATCTGCTTCGGCGGATGTGGATACTCCAGTTCTTTTACAACCCAGTCATAAAGCGGTCTGTGATCCTCAAACTCCAGAGTACAGATGGAATGGGTCACACCTTCGATCGCATCCTCGATAGGATGGGCAAAGTCATACATCGGATAGATGCACCATTTGTCTCCTGTGTTGTGATGCGTCATGCGGGCTACACGGTAGATAACCGGGTCACGCATGTTCATATTCGGAGATGCCATATCGATCTTTGCACGGAGAACCTTTTCACCGTCTCCGTATTTGCCCTCGCGCATCTCCTCAAAAAGCTGAAGGTTCTCTTCTACAGTACGGTTTCTGTACGGGCTCTCTTTACCTGGTTCTGTAAGAGTTCCTCTGTACTCACGGATCTGGTCTGCAGTCAGATCGCAGACAAAAGCCTTGCCTTTTTTGATCAGCTTCACAGCAGCCTCATACATCTGGTCAAAATAGTCAGAGGCAAAGAAAAGTCTGTCTTCCCAGTCTGCACCAAGCCATTTTACATCAGCTTTGATGGATTCTACGAATTCGGATTTCTCCTTTGTCGGGTTTGTATCATCAAAACGAAGGTTAAATTTTCCGTTGTATTTCTTTGCAAGTCCGTAATTTAACAGAATGGATTTTGCATGTCCGATGTGAAGATAACCATTCGGTTCCGGTGGAAAACGTGTATGCACAGTGTCATAAACGCCTTCTTCAAGATCTTTGTCTATAATATTCTCAATAAAGTTTTTGGAAACTGTCTCGTTGTCCATGATTCTCCCTCCTAGATATCGTCCTGATGTTTTATCTTATCATAAATTTGGAGTTTTTGAAAGTTTTTTAAAAAATTTATCTGCACGAAAAAAAATAAAAAAATTTACAAAATATATGTTGACAATTCTCTACTCATCTGATAATATAATCAACTGTGAGCGGCACAAACGTCGCGAAACAAGCTGCTGTGGCTCAGTCGGTAGAGCGTCGCCTTGGTAAGGCGGAGGTCACGGGTTCGATTCCCGTCAGCAGCTTTATTTTTTTGTCTTAAATACTATTATAAACAAAAAAAGTCCCACAGAACTCGCTTCATCCGGCAATTCTGTGGGATTTCTCTATTTTTTACTCTTCTGCCTCTTCTGCTTTTTCTTCTGCCTCATCCGCTGCAGCTTCCTCTGTTTCCGCTTCCGTCTCTTCTTCCTCAGCTGGTGCTTCTTTTGCATCCTCTTCTGTTTCTTTGGAAACTTCTACAGTCTCAGATGCAGTTTTGTCCCAGTCCTGGAAAACTTCCTTCTCTTCTTTTTCTTCTTTCTTCTCGTCCTCTTCAATATCATCGAGATCGTCAAAGTCATCTTCAAAATCGTCTTCACATACAGATTTTCTGGATATGATCGCTGCAATAGCTCCTGCTGCTGCCGCGGTAAGAGCTCCTACTGCAACCAGTCCCCAGTATTTATTGATCTTTGCCATAATTGGTCTCCTTTCTTGTTCCGCTGTTTTTAACATCATTTTAATACTTTTATATCCAAAAGAAAAGAGGGGAATTAACTTTCTCCAAAACAGCGTTTCATTTTTTTGCGGATTCTTCGCAGGGCATTGTCAACAGCCTTCGGCGTTTTGCCCAGAATTTCCGCGATCTCCACATAGCCGTTTCCTGCAACATACAGCTGAAACACCTGATTTTCCATAGAACTTAAGCTCTTTCTCATTTCTTCTTTCAGCGCTGTTACATTTTCCCGGTCAATCAGGATTGCTTCCGGATTATCATGTTCCGTACAGGAATCTCTGAGATTTTCTTCCATTTCCCTGTCACTTAAGGATATATACGTATTCAGCGGCTGGTGTTTCTGACGGTTCGAACTTTTAATCGCACTGTAGATCTGTCTGTCAATACACATATTCGCAAAAGACTGAAAGGATGATTCCCGGTCAGGCTGGTAATCCCGGACTGCTTTAAACAGCCCGATCATACCTTCCTGAATCAGGTCATCGGTATCCCCGCCAATAAGAAACATGGCTC
The DNA here is from genome assembly GCF_018917985.1 of Blautia sp. MSJ-36. Lineage (NCBI taxonomy): Bacteria > Bacillati > Bacillota > Clostridia > Lachnospirales > Lachnospiraceae > Blautia > Blautia sp. MSJ-36. The sequence continues at coordinate 42,274 of NZ_JAHLPQ010000025.1, forward strand.
TTGCTTTTTTTCTGACCAGACCTTTGTACTTTTCCATCAGATAATCTGCAATCATGGATTCTCCGGCACGAAGTCTCTGGATGAGAACTTCGTCCTCTGTCTCATTATATCGGCACATTTTTTCTCCGAGCAGCTTAAGCTGTATCTGTTATTTTGCCATTCTCTGTCTCACGATCTCAAATGCAAGCACTCCTGCTGCTACAGAAGCGTTGAGGGAATCAATGTCTCCATTCATTGGGATCGCGGTAGTAAAATCACATTTTTCCTTTACAAGACGGCTGACGCCATTTCCTTCATTTCCGATCACAAGACCGATAGGTCCTGTCAGGTTCTGGCGGTACATCACTTCTCCGTCCATATCCGCGCACACAAACCAGATTCCTTTTTCTTTCAGCTCGTCAATAGTCTGTCCAAGATTGGCAACCTTGGCAACCGGTGTATAATTCAGTGCACCGGCAGAAGTCTTTGCGACAGTAGCTGTCAGACCTACTGCTCTATGTTTCGGGATAATTACTCCATGGGCACCGGCAAGGTTGGCGGTACGGATGATTGCTCCCAGATTATGGGGATCCTCAATATTGTCAAGAAGAATAATAAAAGGAGGCTCCCCTTTTTCTTCTGCTTTTTTCAGGATATCTTCCACTGTGGAATAATCGTAGGCTGCAACCTGCGCGATTACGCCCTGATGTGCACCTGTCTCGCTCATGGAATCCAGACGTTCCTTCGGAACAAACTTTACAATGGTATCATGTTTTCTGGCTTCTCTTGCGATGGTACGGACCGGACCGTCCTGGCAGCCATCCAGAATAAACAGTTTATCAACACATTTGCCAGAACGAAATGCCTCAAGTACCGCATTTCTTCCTTCTATCATTTCAGTCACTTTAAACTTCCTCCTTCTCAAGTCCTGCGTGGACCAGCTCCAGTATCCTTGAAAAATCCTCTTTCAGATAAAGATATCCCATCAGCGCCTCAAAACCTGTGGCACGCCGGTAATCTGCCATGGTCGCATGTTTGGCCATGGTAGCGGAATGGGCGTTTCTTCCTCTCCGGTATACGCTTTTTTCATCTTCTGTCAGAAGCGGTTCAATGATCTCCATCATACCCGACTGCGCGGACGCTTTTACAAGACTGCTGGCTTTTTTGTGGAGACGGTTTACCGGGCAGTTTGCTCTTTTTACGAGGATGGTACGGATCACCAGTTCATAAACACCATCCCCGATATAGGCCAGTGTCAGAGGTGAATAGGTCCGAAGATCTGCGTCTTTGAGATCAAACAGCTCTTTAAGCTCCCTTAAGCTCTCTGCCATTTCACACCTTCTCTTGTATCTTTCAAAATGATACCTTTTTTCAGAAGCTCGTCACGGATCTCATCTGCTCTCTTGAAATCTTTCGCCTTTCTTGCAGCCTGACGCTCCTGGATCAGATCCTCGATCTCTTTATCAAGGATTTCCTCTTTCTTCTCGATCTTCAGTCCCAGCACATCACTGAGTTTGAAAAGTTCCTCATAAAGACCTGCCGCAAATTCTTTTGAGCTGTTTTCGTTTACATTCGTATTGGCAAATTTAACAAGCTCAAAGATGGCAGCAAGTGCATCTGCAGTGTTGAAATCATCATCCATGGCAGCTTCAAATTTGGTAACAAAGCCTTCTGCCTCTTTGAGAAGTGCAAGCTCTTCCTCTGTGATATTTTCTGCTGCCGCATTGTCTTTACGATCGCTGAGCTTGCCTGCAGCCTCCAGGATACGCTCCAGGGAGTTCTTGGCTGCTTCCATCAGATCCGCACTGAAGTTCAGCGGGCTTCTGTAATGTGCGTTCAGCATAAAGAAACGGAGAACCTGAAGATCATACTGCTCACCAATCTGGCGTACAGTACGGAAGTTTCCGAGAGATTTGGACATCTTGCGGTTATCGATATTCAGGAAACCGTTATGCATCCAGTATCTTGCAAAAATTTTGCCATTGCAGCACTCACTCTGTGCAATCTCATTCTCATGATGTGGGAAGATCAGATCCTCTCCGCCTGCGTGGATATCGATCTCTTCTCCAAGATATTTTTTGGACATGACAGAGCACTCGATATGCCAGCCAGGACGTCCGTCGCACCACGGTGACGGCCAGGACGGCTCGCCCTCTTTCTTCGGTTTCCAGAGTACGAAGTCAAGCGGATCTTCCTTCTGATCCTCGCCGGATACCTTCAGGGAACGGAAACCAGACTGGAGATCATCCAGGTTCTTGTGGGAAAGCTTGCCGTACTCTTTGAATTTCTTTACACGGAAATATACGGTTCCGTCAGCTGCCGGATATGCGTATCCCTTGTCAATGAGGGTCTGGATCATGTCGATCATGCCCTGGATCTCCTGTGTTGCCTGAGGTGCGGTTGTGGCAGGTTTTACATTCATGTCTGCCATATCTTTCTTGCACTCTTTGATATAGCGGGTGGAAATTTCCTCTGCGGAAACACCCTCTTCAATGGCTTTTTTGATAATTTTGTCATCCACATCTGTGAAGTTGGATACATAGTTAACCTCGTATCCTTTATATTCCATGTATCTTCGTACTGTATCAAAAATGATCATAGGACGGGCATTTCCGATATGGATCAGATTGTAAACCGTAGGTCCGCAGACATACATTTTTACTTTGCCCTCTTCCAGAGGTACGAATTCCTCTTTTCTTCTTGTGAGTGTGTTAAAAATCTTCATGTTACTCTTCCTCCAATTTCCCGATTCTATACAGGGAGCAGATCGCCTGAGAAGAAATCCCCTCTCCCTGTCCTGTAAAACCAAGGCCTTCTTCTGTGGTTGCCTTGATATTCAGCTGTGATATTTCAATTCCAAGTGCTTTTGCAATGTTTTCTCTCATCTTCGGAATATGTGGTGCCATCTTTGGCTTCTGGGCAATAATCGTGGCATCAATATTCCCCACCGCATAACCGTTTTCTTTCAGAAGCCCGGCAACATGTACCAGAAGTTTCACACTGGAAATTCCCTTATATGCAGGATCTGTATCCGGAAAATGTTTCCCGATATCTCCAAAAGCCGCAGCTCCCAGAAGCGCATCCATGATCGCATGGATCAGTACATCCGCATCGGAATGGCCAAGAAGACCTTTTGCCCAGGGAATGTTTACCCCTCCAAGGATCAGATCTCTGCCTTCTGTCAGCTTATGTACATCATATCCCATTCCTACTCTCATCAAACCATTCCTCACTGCCTTTCCTGAAATTTATGCCAAGTCAACAGAACTTATTGTGATCTTTTTCTGATCAGTATGTGAGCATCTTTCGAAGTCTTAAAAGACTCAGCCTTCTTCTTGTATACGGTGCAAGCAAAAGACTCTCTTCGATCACCTCGCCTGGCAGTCCGACATCCCGGACTCTACTTACACATCCGGCTGTATTCATCATCTCCTGCATATCTGTAACTGCCGGAAGCGCGTCAATGATCTTAAGGATCTTAGGAAGCGCATCGGAAAGTTCTCTCGTGCTCACATCATCCAGAGGTTCCGGAGTGTTTTCTTTTTCGAGTGCTCCGAGAATCCCTTTTTTTCCAAAAGTCTCCTTAAGGAGTTCCTGGTCTTCCTCTGTACAGGTATGGACTTTGCAGGTTCCTCTTCGGATGGCATCCGCAATTTTCTTGTACTCCAGAAGTACCAGCATGGTTCCCGCGGAAACTTTTTCACCGTGGAGCGCATCCAGATGCCCGTTCACAACTTCCATATCCCAGAGATGTACCAGATGATGTTCTGCTCCGGATGCAGGTCTGGAACTCCCGGTCATCTGCATGGCAAGCCCTGACAGCACCAGGGCGTACATCAGCTTCTCACATGCTTCTTCTTCGCCAGCCGCAATCTCCTTCAGATTATCCTTCACAGTCCGGACAGCTCTTGTTTCCAGATTTACCACCTCTGCACAGTAATACTCTTCCGAAAGAATACTGGCTATTTTCCAGTCTGCCAGAGCAATATATTTTCCCAGAATATCCGACACACCGGCAGCGGTAAGTCTCTTCGGTGCTTTTGCAAAAATGTCCATATCCGCAAAAACAAAAAGTGGCGCAGATGCTGCTACTGTCTTTTTCACACCATTCCATGTCATATCTGCTACTGTAGAAGTAAATCCGTCTGAACTGGCTGCGGTGGGCACAGAGACAAAAGGAATCCGGTACTGATGGGCCACAAACCGGCTGAGATCATGGATCGTACCTGCGCCTACCGCAAGAACGAGATCAATGTCCTCTTCCATATAATTCTCCACAATTTCCACAGCCCGTTCATCTGCCTCAAGATCTTCGGCATCCAGGATCAGCACCTGGCACCGGTCGTAGATATCTTCCATCAGTTCCTCTGTTGCCTTGTAACTGTTTGTGTCACAGATCAGAAGCGGGGAAATGTATTCTCTCAGATCTCCGTCTGACATTTCTTCTTCCAGTTTCCCGATAGCTCCTGATTCAATTACAATTTCCTTAACGTCTATGTGGTGCTCCCTCCCGCAGCTGCAAGGTCGGGCAAAATCGTCCGCATCGACTCGCATGTATTTATATCCTCCTGACTTATCTTGATAATTCACAGCGTACGTTTCAATCCGCTGAATGATACAATATTACAGTTTGGTATTATACAGGATTTCTTTTTAAAAATCAATCACAGCAATCATAACCACCGGCTTAGCCGGTGGTTTGCACTGCCCCTATAAGGGGCTCATCCCTGCTTGCGCCCGGAAGGCGCACTGAGAGGGCCCGCCTCTTGCACTGCTTTTCACAGGCTGGC
>NZ_JAHLPQ010000026.1:0-42667 GCF_018917985.1 Blautia sp. MSJ-36
CATTCAGCTGGAAAAGTATCGTTATCTTTTTCAATGCGCAAAGGAAAGCAATGATTTTGATTCATTTATGAAATTCGCAGTGTAGTTTTGTGCAATTTTTTAAATTTGCTCATTTATAGTAAGAACAAAAAGAAACAGCAGAAGAATGCCACATGGGAAAATGTGGCATTCTTTTTTTTGCCAAATCAAGCGAGATAAGCAAATAGTGTCTTTATAACGACAGACAAATTTTTTTTGTCGAAAAGTCACGGAAAATTCAGGATTTGCTGACCTTTAACACAGATGCCGCCAAAATATGTGCTAATGTCAAGAAAATTGCAGAACATTAACACATTTTGGAAAACAGGTGGCAGGATGAAAATTTACACTTATCAGGGAAGAAAGAACGTTTCCGGAGAAAAAATACGTCAGATGAGAAATATAAAACGGATGTCACAGTCAGATCTGGCGGCAAAAATGCAGGTGGAAGGTGTGATGCTGGAACGTGACAGTATCAGCAGGATCGAAGGCGGAGAACGTTTTGTGGCAGATTATGAACTGAGAGTGTTTGCAAAAGTGCTGGGTGTGGATGTGAAGTGGCTACTGAACGAAGAGTGTTCCTGAGATCAGCAGCATGATAATTGGTATAACTGATATTTATACAGACAAACTACTTGATATTTATGTCGGAAACTGCTACAGTATAAAGAAAAAAGGCGACCGGGAAACCTTGCAGGGGTAAACGGTCACGGATAAAGAGATAGAGGCGCGGATTTTATCAGTATTTATGGACGAGAGGCCCTGGCAGGCTGTCCATAAAGAAAGGAAAATCTGCCGAAGTGCTCTGAAAGGCCAGATGACAGGGTACTGGGATAACGCAGAATATGCGTTGTACTGTCACGGATGTGGAGCGCTATCGTAAGTTGAATAAAGAAGATTATTTAACCGGAGGTGTTCTAAGAAGGGACAGCCTCCGTTTTTTTGTCCCCGAAAAGGGAGGAGAAAAATGAGTAAAAAAGCAGGAACAGCATTGTCTGTTATGGCAATGGTATTCATGGGCGCACTGGCAAGTCCCCTGACTGTGCTGGCTGCGGATGCGGAGGAGACTTATCAGCCTGCTCTGTATGCAACAATCTGGGCACTGCTTCCACCTCTTGTAGCGATCATCCTTGCGCTGATCACAAAAGAAGTATACAGTTCTCTGTTTGTGGGAATTGTAGTAGGAGCACTGCTTTATTCCGGATTCAAATTCGAAGGAACCGTAACACAGATTTTTGAGGGAGGAATCATCAAGGTTCTTTCTGACAGCTATAACGTAGGAATCCTGATCTTCCTGGTTATCCTGGGATCTGTGGTATGTATGATGAACAAGGCCGGCGGCTCCGCCGCATTCGGACGATGGGCCAGCAAAAAGATCCACACACGTGTAGGTGCGGAACTTGCCGCAATTGTGCTTGGTATTCTGATCTTTATTGACGATTATTTCAACTGTCTGACAGTAGGAAGCGTTATGCGTCCGGTAACAGACAGACATCATGTATCCAGAGCAAAATTTGCATACCTGATCGATGCGACAGCTGCTCCGGTATGTATCATCGCACCGATCTCATCCTGGGCTGCAGCAGTCAGCGGATTCGTAGAGGGACAGGACGGACTTGCGATTTTTGTAAGAACCATTCCGTATAACTTTTACGCAATTCTTACGATCGTAATGATGGTTGGCATGGTGCTGATGAAAACCGAGTTTGGTGCCATGAGAACACATGAGATCAATGCTCTGAACGGAGATCTTTATACAACATCTGCAAGACCGTATGAGAATGCAACGGATGATGAGACACCGAATCCGAGAGGAAGGGTGATCGATCTTGTGATCCCCATCGTTGTGCTTGTTATCTGCTGTGTCATCAGTATGATCTATACAGGCGGATTTTTCAGCGGAACAGATTTTGTTACTGCATTTTCACAGAGTGATGCTTCTGTAGGCCTTGCAATGGGAAGTGCCTTTGGTCTGGTATTTGCTATTATCTTCTATATGGTACGCCGTGTGATCAACTTCAGAGACTGCATGGGATGCATCCCGGAAGGCTTCAAGGCCATGGTACCGGCGATCATGATCCTGACCTTTGCATGGACACTGAAGGCTATGACAGACTCACTTGGTGCAGCGGTATTCGTAGAAGAAGCAATGCGCTCCGTTGCCGGTGGTATTGAAGTTATCCTTCCGGCCATTATTTTCCTGGTTGGATGCGGACTTGCATTTGCTACAGGTACTTCCTGGGGAACCTTTGGTATCCTGATCCCGATCGTTGTTGCGGTATTTGAGAAATCCAGTCCTGAGATGATGATCATTTCCATGTCTGCTTGTATGGCAGGTGCAGTTTGCGGAGATCACTGTTCACCGATCTCCGATACAACGATCATGGCTTCCGCAGGAGCACAGTGTGATCATGTGACCCATGTTTCCACACAGCTTCCGTATGCGATCCTGGCTGCGGCAGTATCCTTTGTAACTTATATTGTTGCAGGCTTTGTAAAAACAGCATGGATCGCGCTTCCGGTTGGAATCGTGCTGATGCTGATCGTACTTTTTGTTATCAAGATGAAAAACCCGATGCCGATTGAGAAACCGACAGAATAAATTAGTAAAAAAACAGATGGACCGGATGCGGATCACAGATATCCGCATAACCGACCGATAAAAGGCAGTGACGGAAAGAAATTTCCAAAGCTGCCTTTTTTGTGCTTTCTATAATAATTCTCTTATGTTATAATGCAGGACAGACAGCAAACAGTAAATGAACATATATATTTTTTAGGAACAGGAGTAAGAATGATAGAATTAGGTAAAAAACAGAAATTACTGGTTGTAAAAACCGTAGATTTCGGAATATATCTTGGAGAGGACCGAAACGCACCTCAGAACGAGCGTGTGCTTCTTCCGTCCAAACAGGTACCGGAAGGAACCAAAGTAGGTGATGAGATCGAGGTATTCATCTACAAAGATTCTCAGGACAGACTGATCGCGACTACCCGTGAGCCGATGCTCCAGGTGGGACAGACAGCAGTCCTCAAGGTTAAACAGGTCACCAGAATAGGAGCTTTTCTTGACTGGGGACTGGAGAAGGATCTTCTTCTTCCATATCATGAGCAGACCAACAGAGTACGTGAAGGTGAGGAGTGCCTGGTAGCTCTTTATGTAGATAAGAGCAGCAGACTCTGTGCAACTATGAAAGTGTATCATTATCTTTCCACCAGAACTCCTTATGTACCGGGAGATATGGTGAAGGGCCGTGTCTATGAGATCAGTGGAAACTTTGGTGTATTTGTTGCAGTAGATGATAAATATTCCGCACTGATCCCTGCAAGAGAGGCAACCGGCAAGTACAGACCGGGAACCGTTCTTGACCTTCGTGTCACAGAGGTAAAAGAGGATGGAAAGATGAATGTCAGTGACCGTCAGAAAGCCTACATCCAGATCAATGAGGATGCAGAGAGCGTACTCAGCGTGATCGAGGAATTTGCAGGCGTGCTGCCATTTGATGACCATGCTTCACCGGAAGTCATCAAGAGAGAGTTTGGCCTCAGCAAGAACGCATTCAAGCGTGCAGTGGGCCATCTGATGAAAGAAGGAAAAGTAGAGATCCGTGACAGAAGGATCTACATTAAAAAATAACAAGGTGTTGACCGGCTCCGGATCAGACACGCTCCGGCACGTTCAGAGAAAAGTGCAGAGCGGGGAGGATCCGGAGCCCTGTTTTTACAATAAGGAGAGAAAAATTTGGAGTTTACACATTTACATGTCCATACAGAATACAGTCTTCTGGATGGCTCCAATAAGATCAAAGAGTATGTAGCCAGAGTAAAAGAACTGGGAATGGACAGCGCGGCGATCACCGATCATGGCGTTATGTATGGTGTGATCGATTTTTACAGGGCTGCCAGAGAAGCCGGGATCAATCCCATCCTGGGATGCGAGGTTTATGTGGCTCCGGGTTCCCGCTTTGACCGTGAAGTGGGAAGTGGCGATGACCGTTATTACCACCTGGTTCTGCTGGCCGAGAATAATCAGGGATACAGCAACCTGATGAAGATTGTATCCAAGGCATTTGTGGAAGGCTTTTATTACAAGCCACGTGTGGATCTGGAACTTCTGGAAAAATATCACGAGGGGATTATTGCCTTAAGTGCCTGCCTGGCAGGAGAGGTCGCAAGGTATCTTGCCCGTGGAATGTATGAGGATGCAAAAATCGCAGCCCTGCGTTATCAGGATATTTTTGGAAAAGGAAATTTCTTCCTGGAGCTTCAGGATCATGGAATTCCGGAGCAGCAGACGGTAAACCAGCAGCTTCTCCGCATGCACAGAGAGACAGGAATCGACCTGGTTGCTACCAATGACGTGCATTATACCATGGCTGAGGATGCGGAGCCCCATGACGTGCTCCTCTGTCTGCAGACCCAGAAAAAACTCAGCGATGAGAACAGAATGCGCTATGAGGGCGGCCAGTATTATGTGAAATCTCCAGAAGAGATGGCGAGACTTTTTCCATATGCTCTGGAAGCTCTGGAAAATACCCACAAGATCGCGCAGCGCTGCCACGTGGAGATCGAATTCGGCGTGACCAAGCTGCCGAAATATGATGTGCCCGACGGACTGACCTCCTGGGAGTATCTGAACAAGCTTTGCCATGAAGGGCTGGAACAGCGTTATCATCCGGTAACCGATGCGCTGAAAAAACGCCTGGATTATGAGCTGTCCACCATCAAAAACATGGGATATGTAGATTACTTCCTCATTGTGTGGGACTTCATCAAATATGCCAGAGACAATGATATCATGGTCGGCCCTGGACGAGGTTCTGCCGCAGGAAGTCTGGTTGCTTATACCCTTGGAATCACCCAGCTGGACCCGATCCGGTATGATCTTCTCTTTGAGCGTTTCCTGAATCCGGAACGAGTGTCCATGCCGGATATAGATGTGGACTTCTGCTTCGAACGAAGACAGGAAGTTATCGATTATGTACGACGGAAATATGGCGATGATTGCGTGGTTCAGATTGTTACCTTTGGTACGTTGGCTGCCCGCGGTGTAATCCGTGATGTAGGCCGTGTTCTGGATATGCCTTATGCCCAGGTAGACATCATCGCCAAGATGGTTCCGCAGGAGCCAAATATCACCATTGATAAGGCCCTGGGAATGAATCCGGAATTCCGGAAAGCCTATGAGGAACAGGAAGATATCCACCGCCTGATTGACCTTGCCAAGCGTCTGGAGGGACTTCCAAGACATACTTCCATGCATGCCGCAGGTGTGGTAATCAGCCAGAAAGACGTATCCGAATACGTACCTCTTTCCAGAGCCCAGGACGGTTCCATTGTCACACAGTTTACCATGACAACACTGGAAGAGCTGGGACTTCTGAAAATGGATTTCCTGGGGTTACGTACCCTGACCGTTATCCAGAACGCGGTAAAAATGATAGAACAGAGTACCGGCGTTTTCCTGGATATGCAGAAAATTGATTACAACGACAAAAAAGTACTGGATTCTCTCGGAACAGGACGTACTGACGGCGTGTTCCAGCTCGAGAGTGCCGGAATGAAAAACTTCATGAAGGAACTGAAGCCTCAGAGCCTTGAGGATGTCATCGCGGGAATTTCCCTTTACCGTCCGGGTCCCATGGATTTCATTCCGCAGTACATCCGCGGAAAAAACCGTCCGGATACCATCCGTTATGACTGCCCGCAGATGGAGCCCATCCTGAAGCCGACCTATGGCTGTATCGTATACCAGGAGCAGGTTATGCAGATCGTCCGTGATCTTGCAGGCTATACTCTTGGACGAAGCGACCTGGTGCGCCGTGCCATGTCCAAGAAGAAAGCTTCTGTTATGGCAAAAGAGCGCCAGAATTTCGTTTACGGAAATGTGGAAGAGGGGGTTCCGGGCTGTATCGCCAACGGCATCTCCGAGGAGATCGCAAACAAGATCTACGATGAGATGACAGACTTTGCGAAGTATGCCTTCAATAAGTCTCACGCTGCCGCCTATGCGGTGGTTTCTTACCAAACCGCATATCTGAAATATTACTATCCGGTAGAATTCATGGCTGCGCTGATGACATCCGTTGTGGAAATGCCAAACAAGGTTGCAGAGTATATTTCCGTGTGCCGTCAGATGGGAATCCAGATCCTTCCGCCGGATATCAATCATGGTGTTTATGGTTTTTCTGTTGACAACGGTGCCATCCGTTATGCACTTTCTGCCATCAAGAGCATCGGCCGTCCGGTTATTGAAGGAATTGTGAAGGAACGTGAGGAGCACGGGGAATACACTTCCCTGAAGACTTTTGTGGAGCGGAACATCGACCAGATCAACAAGCGTGTTGTGGAGAACCTGATCAAGGCCGGAGCGCTGGACTGCCTGGAAGGAAACCGGAAGCAGAAGATGACCATATATACACAGATCATCGACAGCATCAATCAGGACAAAAAGCACACCATGGCCGGACAGCTGAGCCTTTTTGATATTGCTTCTGAAGAGGACAAAAAGGAATTTGAGATCCGTATGCCGCAGGTTGAGGAATATCCCAAAGAGATCATCCTGACCTTCGAAAAAGAAGTTCTTGGCATTTATCTCAGCGGCCATCCACTGGAGCGCTACCGGAATATGATGGAAAAAATGATCTCTGCAAAAACGTCGGATTTCCAGCCGGATGATGAAACCGGAATTCCGGAAGTCTACGATAACCAGAAAGTGATCGTAGGCGGAATGATTACGGATAAAACCATAAAATATACAAAGAATAATAAGGTAATGGCGTTCCTTACCGTAGAAGATCTGGTAGGCACCGTGGAAGTTGTGGTATTTCCGCGTGATTACGAAAAATGCCAGATGTTCCTGAACGAAGATGCCAGACTTTTCATCCAGGGAAGAGTATCTGCGGAAGACGACAAAGCCAGCAAACTGATCCTGGAAAAAGTCCGCATGTTTGACGATATGCCTCGTGAACTCTGGATTCAGTTCGAAAGCCGGGAAGACTACGCAAAAGCCGAGACCGGTCTGGTAGACGATCTGATGGAATCCCGGGGAAACAGTACCGTGGTTATTTATCTTAAAGATGTGAAGGCAATGAAGAAACTTCCACCTGCTTATCAGGTCCATATCGAGGATTCCTGGCTGGAACGCATGGGTGAAAAATATGGAAGTTCCAATGTTAAAATTGTAGAGAGAGTATTGAAAAACTTATAAAAATGCTATAAACTATATCCGAATATGTGTATTACAATAGGTTGTTTCATAAGATGGAGGATAACAATATGGCAGAGAACAAAATCAAAACGATCGGCGTTTTGACCAGTGGCGGTGACGCACCTGGAATGAATGCTGCAATCCGTGCTGTTGTCAGAAGAGGATTAAGCAGCGGACTGAACGTAAAGGGAATCTATAAAGGATACAGCGGTCTCTTAAACGAAGAGATCAAAGACATGACAGCAAGAGATGTTTCCGATACGATTGAGCGAGGCGGAACAATTCTTTATACTGCCAGATGTGCAGAGATGAGAACAGAGGAAGGACAGCAGCAGGCTGCAGAGATCTGCAGAAAGCATGGAATCGACGGCCTTGTTGTTATCGGTGGAGACGGTTCCTTCGCAGGTGCTCAGAAACTTGCGAACCTTGGAATCAATACCATTGGCCTGCCGGGAACCATTGACCTTGATATCGCATGTACCGAGTACACCATCGGTTTCGATACAGCTGTAAACACAGCGATGGAAGCCATCGATAAGGTACGTGATACATCCACATCCCATGAGAGATGCAGTATCATCGAGGTTATGGGACGTAACGCCGGATACCTTGCAGTATGGTGCGGTATCGCAAACGGTGCTGAGGATATCCTGATCCCGGAGAAATATGATTATGATGAGCAGAGACTTATTGATAACATTGTAGAGAGCCGTAAAAAAGGTAAAAAACACCACATTATCGTAAATGCCGAGGGTATCGGTCATTCAGAAGCTATGGCAAAACGTATCGAGGCCGCAACAGGTATCGAGACACGTGCTACCATCCTTGGCCACATGCAGCGTGGTGGAAGCCCGACATGTAAGGACCGTGTATACGCGTCTATGATGGGTGCTCTTGCAGTAGACCTTCTTGTTGCCGGTAAACGCAGCCGTGTTGTTGGATACCGTCACGGAGAGTTCGTTGACTTTGATATCAACGAGGCTCTTGCAATGCAGAAGAATGTAGACCCATACATGTGGGAGGTTTGCAATTCCCTTTCTCACAACTACAATAAATAAAAAATATGAACTTGAAAAAAGTTTCAGACGGATTGCATAAACTGAATACGTCACAAATAATTGCCCTCGGCTTTGCGGGGGTGATTTTTGTAGGCGGACTTATTTTATGGCTGCCGTTCTGCAGTGCACCCGGGCAGGCTGTTACCTTCCCGGATGCTGTTTTTACAGCGGCAACCAGTGTATGTGTGACAGGACTTTCCACAGTTGTTATGGCAACGCAGTGGAGCCACATCGGAAAAATTGTCATACTATGTCTGATACAGATTGGAGGCATCGGACTGATTGCCCTCGCCAACATGATCTTTATCAGCCTTCGCAGAAAAATTTCCCTCAAAAACCGCCGGATTATTAAAGAATCCTACAATCTGGATCAGATGGGCGGCGTGGTTCCGGTCATGCGAAGCGTGGTAAAATGTGTATTTCTGGCAGAAGGAGTCGGTGCGGTTCTGTACTCCATCTGTTTTGTTCCGGAATTTGGCTGGAAAAAAGGCGTAACCCATGCAGTATTTCTGGCTGTATCCGCATTCTGTAATGCAGGAATCGATCTTTTCGGAGAAACAAGCCTTGCGGCTTATGTGAGCAATCCGCTGGTGAATCTTACTACCATTGGTCTGATCATCGTGTCCGGTCTTGGCTTTATTGTCTGGTGGGACCTCTGGGATAAATTCCGTAAGATCATAAAAAAAGAACTTTCCCCGTCCAGGTTTTTTCGGGTGCTGCGCCTTCAGAGCAAACTGGTCCTTACTATGACTGTGATCCTGGTATTCGCAGGAGCGTTTCTGGTATTTATTTTTGAATCCGGAAATCCCCGCACATTGGCCGGGGCACCTGTGGGAACGAAAATCATGGCATCTTTTTTCCAGTCTGTGACAACCCGTACGGCGGGATTTTATACCATAGATCAGTCACAGCTGTCCACGCCCACTGTGATCATTTCCCTGTTGTGGATGTTTATCGGAGGCTCTCCCATGGGAACTGCCGGCGGAGTAAAGACGACCACCATTGCAGTACTGATCCTTTCCATAGTAGCGTATCTCCAGGGAAAAAAAGACGTAGAAGTATACAGCCGGAGGATCCGTGAGAGCTATCTGCATTCGGCGATGGTTGTTGCGGGAACCAGTGTACTGATCCTTTTTACAATGTCTGTGCTGTTGTCTGCAGCAATGCCGGGAGTGGATCTGGCAGATATTTTATATGAGATCACATCCGCAGTGGCAACGGTAGGACTTTCCAGAGGGCTGACACCTCAGCTGAATGTGGCAGGCAAATGGATTGTGATCCTCACCATGTATCTGGGACGTATCGGACCGTTGACTCTTGGAACCGCAGTTGTGGTGCGGGTGCGTAACAGGCCGGGAAGCACCACACATCTCGGGGAAGAAGATATCATGATCGGTTAAACAGGAGAATAAAATGAAAAATAAATCTTTTGCCGTGATCGGGCTTGGACAGTTCGGAATGACTCTGGCGGTGACGCTGGCAGAGTCCGACTGTGATGTTCTTGCCATTGATGACAAAGAAGAAAATATCGAAGAGATTTCCGAAAAAGTAACCTATGCGGTGAAAGCAGATGTCCGTGAGCCGGGAATCCTGAAAGCGCTGGGTGTCCAAAATGTGGATGTGGCCATTATTGCAGTTGCCGAAAATCTGGAAGCCAGCATTTCCGCAACCATGCAGGCCAAAGACCTGGGAGTTCCCTTTGTAGTTGCGAAAAGCATGAATTCCCTTCATGGACGGATTCTTGATAAAATTGGTGCAGATAGAATTATTTATCCGGAACAGGCCATGGGACTTCGTGTTGCAAGAAATCTTCTGTCCGGCGGATATCTGGATGTATTTGAACTTTCTGCGGAATTCAGTATGGCGGAGTTTTCCATTCCGGAATCATGGATCGGGAAAAGCCTCATAGATCTGAATGTGCGGGAGCGTTTTCATATCAATATCATTGGCATCAAACAGGGGGAAGATGTTACGGTAGATCTGAAACCTTCCGAGCCGCTTCCGGACCGTTGTTCCATAATCGCCATTGGAAAAAATAAGGATCTCAATGCGGAACCGGCGTTTATGAAGTGATTTTTTGGAGATTCCGTAAACAGGACAAGTGCAAGGAGTAAGATAAAAAGTATGATAACCAGTGTATCAAATGCAAAAATAAAAAATGTCATGCAGCTGAACCAGAAGGCAAAAGCCAGAAGAGAACAGGGGCTTTTTGTGGCGGAAGGCCGGAAGATGTTTCTGGAAGCACCGGAAAACTGGGTTTCCCAGGTGTTTGTCTCCGAGACTTTTTCTAAGGATGAAGAGCTGATGTCCCAGGTAGAGAAATATCCTTATGAGATCGTGAAAGATTCCGTATTCCGTCAGATGTGTGACACCAAGACTCCCCAGGGAATCCTTACCGTTCTGAAACTTCCATCCTGGAGCGAGGAAGAAGTACTGGCAGGAGAAAATCCTCTGGTCATGGTTCTTGAAGATCTTCAGGATCCGGGAAATGCGGGAACTATTCTTAGAACCGGTGAGGGCGCCGGCGTGAGCGGCGTTTTTCTTACAAAAACCTGTGTGGATATCACAAATCCAAAGGTGATCCGGTCTACCATGGGTTCCATTTACAGAATGCCTTTTCTATATGTGGAAGATGTGGTATCATTAGAAAAGAAGCTGAAAGAAAAAGGAATCCGCAGTTTTGCAGCGCATCTGAAAGGTGAGAATTCCTACGATCAGGAATCCTATAAAGGCGGTACCGCATTTTTTATCGGAAATGAGGGAAAAGGTCTGACCGACCAGGCTGCAGAGGCAGCAGACTGTCTGATCCGTATCCCGATGTGCGGAAAAGTAGAATCGCTGAATGCTGCCATGGCATCAGGAATTTTGATGTATGAAGCTGCAAGACAGAGAAGAGGATAATTTTTTCAAAAAGAGAGGAGGGGTTTTATGACACCTTTGGCCTGGCTTGGAATACTGGCAATTTTACTGGTAATTGAAGCGATCACGGTAGGACTTACCACTGTCTGGTTTGCAGGCGGTGCTCTTGTAGCGTGCATTGTCTCGTGGCTCGGCGGGGGACTTGTTGTACAGCTCCTTTTATTTTTCGGAGTTTCCGTGGTGCTTCTGATTTTTACCAGACCTCTGGCGGTCCGCTACATGAATAAAGGTGTGGAGAAGACCAACGCAGAGAGCCTTCTGGGAAAAAGGGCCGTAGTGATACAGCCGGTCAACAACCTGGCCCAGACCGGGCAGGTGCGGATCAATGATATCGAGTGGACTGCACGGACCGCAGATGATGCAGAAGAAATTCCGGCAGGTACAGTTGTTGAGATTGAAGAGATCCGCGGAGTGAAGCTGATCGTAAAAGAAGTTAACAAGGAGGGCTAAATTTATGGGTGGAATTGCTGTTTTGCTTGTGATCATTGTGCTTGTACTGTGGGTACTTGCATCCTGCATCCGTATTGTACCGCAGGCCTACGCCATAGTACTGGAACGCCTGGGTGCCTATAAGGCTACCTGGAGCACAGGAATCCATTTCAAGGTTCCGTTCATTGAGCGTGTTGCAAGAAGAGTAAACCTGAAAGAACAGGTTGTGGATTTTCCACCGCAGCCGGTAATTACCAAAGATAATGTAACCATGCAGATCGATACGGTTGTATTTTTCCAGATCACAGATCCGAAGCTTTACGCATATGGCGTTGAGAATCCGATCATGGCGATCGAGAATCTTTCCGCTACAACACTTCGTAACATCATCGGTGACATGGAACTGGATGAGACACTGACTTCCCGTGAAGTCATCAACACCAGGATGAGAGCTTCCCTTGATGAGGCTACAGATCCATGGGGAATCAAGGTGAACCGTGTAGAGCTTAAAAACATCATTCCTCCGGCAGCCATCCAGGATGCCATGGAGAAACAGATGAAAGCCGAGCGTGAGAGACGAGAAGCCATCCTGAAAGCAGAAGGAGAGAAACGTTCGACCATCCTTGTCGCAGAAGGTAAAAAACAGTCCGCGATCCTTGATGCGGAGGCTGAGAAACAGGCAGCAATCCTTCATGCAGAAGCACAGAAAGAGCGTATGATCAAGGAAGCCGAAGGACAGGCACAGGCAGTCCTGAAAGTACAGCAGGCAACTGCGGAAGGACTTCGCATGATCAAAGAAGCAGGAGCAGACGAGTCTGTTCTTACCCTGAAGAGCCTGGAAGCACTCACCAAAGTCGCAGACGGCAAAGCGACGAAGATCATTATTCCGTCCGAGATACAGGGCATTGCAGGGCTGGCAACATCCCTGAAGGAAATCATGACAGATAAACCGGCAGAGCAGAAATAAATCTGCAGCCGTGAGGAGGATATAATATTATGAATCTTAAAGGAAGAAATTTCCTGACACTGAAAGACTTTACACCGGACGAGATCACTTACATGATCGATCTCGCAGCAGACCTGAAAGCCAAGAAAAAAGCCGGAGAGCTTCATGAGTATTACAGAGGCAAGAACATTGCCCTGATCTTTGAGAAAACAAGTACAAGAACACGCTGTTCCTTCGAAGTAGCTGCTCATGATCTGGGAATGGGTTCCACTTATCTTGATCCTACAGGCTCCCAGATCGGAAAGAAAGAGAGCATCGCAGATACAGCAAGAGTTCTCGGAAGAATGTATGAGGGAATCGAGTACCGTGGATTCGGCCAGGATATTGTTGAGGAGCTTGCAAAACATGCAGGTGTTCCGGTATGGAACGGTCTGACAAATGAGTATCATCCGACACAGATGCTTGCAGATATGCTGACAGTACGTGAGCATTTCGGCAAACTGAAAGGCCTGAAACTTGTATACATGGGTGACGCCCGTTACAACATGGGTAACTCCCTCATGGTTGTATGCTCCAAACTTGGTCTTGATTTTGTAGCCTGCACCAACAAGAAATACTTCCCGAATGATGAGCTTGTAGCACAGTGCCAGCAGTGGGCAAAAGAAGCAGGTTCCACCATCACTCTTACAGAGGATGTAGAGGCAGGAACCAAGGACGCAGACATCATCTACACAGATGTATGGGTATCCATGGGTGAGCCTGACGAAGTATGGACAGAGCGTATCCACGACCTGACACCATACAAAGTTACCAAACACGTAATGGAGAACGCCGGAGAGAAGGCAATTTTCCTTCACTGCCTGCCAGCATTTCATGATCTTAAGACAAAGATCGGAAAAGAGATGGGCGAGCGTTTCAACCTTACAGACATGGAGGTTACAGACGAGGTATTTGAGTCTCCGCAGTCCAAGGTATTTGACGAGGCAGAGAACCGTATGCATACCATCAAGGCTGTGATCGTTGCTACATTAGGAGAGCCGGAGAAATAATGGCAGAGTTATTTAATGAAGAAATAATTTCACAGGCAACACATACAAAATGGGCGGGCAAAACCGTCCATTTTGCAAGAGAAACAGATTCCACCAACCTCTGGGGTAAACGCGCCTGGAGGGAAGAGGGGGCGCAGCACGGAGAGCTTTTTGTGGCGGAGTATCAGTCGGCAGGCCGCGGACGTTTCACAAGACGATGGAGTGCACCGCCGGAAAGCGCCATCACCATGAGCCTTCTGATCTGCCCGGAATTTGCACCTCAGAAGGCCCCGATGATGACACTGGTCATGGGCCTTTCTGTTGCTCAGGCAGTTGAGGATCTTGGTCTTGATGTGGGAATCAAATGGCCCAACGACGTGGTAGTTTCCCGCAAAAAAATCTGCGGCATCCTCACCGAGATGACCATGAAACAGGATAAGATCGGCTGTGCGGTTATTGGAGTCGGGATTAATGTAAATATGGACAGCTTCCCGGAAGAGATGGCGGACAAAGCCACTTCTCTGTATCTGGAAAGCGGACATCCTTTTGACCGGGCAGAGGTAACCGGGCTTGTGATGAAACACTTTGAGGAAAATTATGAGAAGTTTGTAGAGACGGAAGACTTAAGCGGCCTGAAACCGGATTACGAAAAACTTCTGGCCAATCTGAACCAGCCGGTACGTGTGCTGGATCAGAACAATCCATACGAAGGAATTGCAAGGGGAATCAACCCCGGCGGAGAACTTCTGGTGGAACGCGCAGACGGAACTGTTGAGGAAGTAAATTCCGGAGAGGTTTCTGTGCGCGGTCTGTACAGTTATGTGTAAAAAAGGAGAGTTTATGTATCAGGATAACATTGTGCTCTGCGGAGCAAGCTCATATGAGCAGAAATATTATTTTAACCAGGATTTTGCGTCCCTTCCGGAAGCAGTAAAGCAGGAACTGCAGATCATGTGCGTGCTTTTCACAGAGGATGTAGGCGGAATCCTGACACTGGAATTTGACGAGGACGGAAGCCTGCAGTTCAAGACAGAAGCACTGGAGGCAGATGCCCGTTTTGATGAGATCGGAAGTGCGCTGAAGATCAAAGAGCTCCAGCGGGACAAAAGAGAGCTTCTGGAATCTCTGGAAATGTACTACAAAGTATTTTTCCTGGGAGATATCCCGGATGAGGAACTTAAGAAAAAAGCAGATGCAGTTGAGGACTGATCCATGAAGATGCAGTGGAAGATCGGAAATGTGGAGATCCCGAATCCCTTTGTGCTTGCACCTATGGCGGGAGTTACGGATCTTGCATTTCGAAGACTTTGCAAGGAGCAGGGAGCAGGACTGATCTGTATGGAGATGGTCAGCGCCAAGGCAATTTCTTTTCATAATAAGAATACAGAGGCACTGATGGAGATCGACCCCGGGGAGCATCCGGTATCCATGCAGCTTTTTGGCAGTGAGCCGGATCTGATGGCAGAGGTGGCAAAAAGTATCGAGGAGAGGCCTTTCGATATTCTCGATATCAATATGGGATGTCCGGTCCCCAAGGTGGTAAATAACGGGGAAGGATCTGCACTTCTGAAAAATCCGAAGCTGATCGAAGAGATTGTACGCAGCGTTTCCGGCGCTATTTCCAAACCGGTGACTGTGAAAGTGCGTATCGGTTTTGATGACAATACACCGGTGGATGTGATGGAGATTGCAAAACGTGTGGAAGATGCCGGGGCAGCAGCTGTTGCTGTACATGGAAGGACCAGGCAGCAGTACTATTCCGGTCAGGCAGACTGGGATGCCATCCGCAGGGTGAAAGAAGCAGTGACGATTCCCGTGATCGGAAACGGAGATATCGTTTCTCCGGAAACGGCGGAAGCCATGTTTAAAGAGACAGGCTGTGATGCAGTGATGATCGGCCGTGCAGTACGTGGAAACCCGTGGATCTTCCGGGAGCTGAACCACTATTTCCTCACCGGAGAAAAACTGCCGAAACCATCCGTAGAGGAAGTCTGCGAAATGATTCTGCGCCATGCCAGAAACCAGATTGAGATTAAGGGTGAATATATCGGAATCCGTGAAATGCGAAAACATGTAGCCTGGTATACGGCCGGCATGAGGCACAGTGCCGGAATCCGGAGAGAATCCAACAATATCGCAAGTTATGAGGAACTGAAAAAGCTTACAGATATGTTTCTTCAGCGATAAAGGGGAAGAAACAGCCAGGGCTATTGACAAGGAACAGAACGCGTGCTACAGTCAGTGGGTCGGTCAAAAACATAAGAGTTTTACAGGAGAAAAAAAGTACAGATGCCAGATAAAATAGCAGTTTTGATACCTTGCTATAACGAAAGCAAGACTGTAGCCAAGGTTATCCGTGACATGCGAAAAGCACTTCCGGAGGCTGTGATCTACGTATATGATAATAATTCCACAGATGGTACAGATGAAATCGCGAGGAAAGAGGGTGCCATTGTCCGCTACGAGCTTCAGCAGGGCAAAGGCAATGTAATCCGCAGTATGTTCCGTGATATTGACGCACAGTGTTATCTGATGGTTGACGGGGATGATACATATCCGGCGGAATTTGCGGCACAGATGTGTGAGAAAGTTCTGAAGAACGGAACAGACATGGTAGTCGGAGATCGCCTTTCCTCTACATATTTTACCGAGAATAAACGTCCTTTCCACAATTTTGGAAACAGCATTGTCCGTGGTTCCATCAATCGCCTTTTCAAAAGTGATATTAAGGATATTATGACCGGATACCGTGCCATGAGTTACCGCTTTGTAAAAACATTTCCGGTTCTTTCCAGAAATTTTGAGATCGAGACAGAGATGACCATTCATGCAATAGATAAGAACATGCAGGTAGAGAATGTGATCATTGAATACCGCGACCGTCCGGAGGGAAGCGAATCCAAACTGAATACCTACGCAGATGGATTTAAAGTGCTGAAGACGATCATGAGAATGTTTAAAAATTATAAGCCGTTGGAATTCTTTTCTATTATAGCAGCGGTGCTGTTTGTAGTCGGGATGGCATTTTTTATTCCGGTACTGATCCACTTTCTGGAAGTGGGAACTGTGAACAAACTGCCTACACTGATCGTAAGTGGATTTGTGATCATGACAGCGATTATCTGCTGGTTTTCCGGAATTATCCTGTCTACACTGGTCAATCAGCACAAGCAGGATTTTGAGTTCCAGACACAGATGGTAACCAACCGGTATAAAGACCTTTTCCCGGAAGAAAAATAAGAAACAGAAATAAGAAAAAATGCTGCGAAAAAACCGTGTGGAAATTTAAATTTTCCTGCGGTTTTTTCTACATTTTCAGGGCCCTTTTTTCGACGTGGAATGCTTGACAATACAGGGGCTTTTCGGTATAATACAGGAATTGTGAATATCCTGAGGTTTTTACGCCCTTTTTTAGGAAAAAGAGCTCTTGGGAATGGTAGCAACAGAAATATCCGAAGCTGTATTTTTTCAGAAAAAAACAGCGCGGTTTTGAAAGGAAGTAAGGCAAAATGGAAGAAGCAAAGAAGAACTTACTCACATACGCAGGACTTAGAAAACTGGAAGACGAGCTGCACGATCTGAAAGTTGTTAAGAGAAAAGAAGTTGCAGGAAAGATTAAAGAGGCCAGAGAGCAGGGAGACCTTTCTGAGAACGCTGAGTACGATGCAGCAAAAGACGAGCAGAGAGATATCGAGGCACGTATCGAGGAGATCGAGAAGATCCTCAAGAATGCCGAGGTTGTAGTAGAGGACGAAGTTGATCTTGACAGAATCAGCGTAGGCTGCAAGGTTAAGGTTCATGATTATGAGTTTGATGAAGACATGGAGCTGAAGATCGTAGGTTCCACAGAGGCTAACAGCCTTGAGGGTAAGATCTCCAACGAGTCTCCGGTAGGTAAGGCGCTGATCGGCGCTCACACCAACGATATCGTTGAGGTTGAAATGCCGTCCGGAATCATGAAATACAAAGTTCTTGAGATCCAGAGAAACGTATAAAACAGGTAACGGAGCGGATCGCACATATCCGCTGAACGATAGATAGATTAAGGAGGCCAACAAGTGGCAGAGCAGAAGAAGCAGGATGTAAACCAGCTGCTTAAGGTACGTCGTGACAAACTGGCAGACCTTCAGGCAAACGGCAGGGACCCGTTTCAGATCACAAAATTTGATCAGACACATCATTCCCTTGAGGTAAAGAAGCTTTATGAAGCACATGAGGCAGAGCTTCTCAAAGACCGCAAGGAGCTTGACGTAACAGGTCTTGATGAAGAGCAGGCAAAAGAGGCTCAGAAGAAGGATTATGAAGAAAGAAGAAGCATCATGGACGCAAGCCCGATCCACGTAGCGATCGCAGGACGTATGATGTTCAAACGTGTAATGGGAAAAGCTTCTTTCTGCAATATCCAGGACTTACAGGGTAATATTCAGGTTTATGTGGCGAGAGACGCCATTGGAACCGATTCCTATGCAGATTTCAAGAAATCTGATATCGGTGATATTTTTGGTCTGGAAGGATTTGCTTTCAGAACAAGAACAGGTGAGATCTCCATTCATGCAGAGAAGATGACTCTTCTTTCCAAGAGTTTACAGATCCTTCCTGAGAAATTCCACGGGCTGACAGATACAGATACCCGTTATCGTCAGAGATATGTGGATCTTATCATGAACCAGGACAGCAAGAATGTATTCATCAAACGTTCCCAGATCATCAAAGAGATCCGTAACTTCCTTGCAGGACGTGACTTCATGGAAGTTGAGACACCAATGCTGGTTTCCAATGCAGGTGGTGCCGCAGCAAGACCGTTTGAGACACATTATAATGCGCTGAACGAAGATGTTAAGCTTCGTATTTCCCTGGAGCTTTATCTTAAGAGACTGATCGTCGGCGGACTTGAGAGAGTTTACGAGATCGGCCGTGTATTCCGTAATGAGGGTGTTGATACCCGTCACAATCCGGAGTTCACTCTGATGGAGCTTTATCAGGCATATACCGATTATGAAGGAATGATGGAACTGACAGAGTCCATGTTCCGTTACCTCGCAGAGAAAGTCTGCGGTTCCACAAAGATCTCCTACAATGGTATTGAGATCGATCTTGGTAAGCCGTTTGCACGTCTGACCATGAATGATGCCATCAAGAAATATACAGGAATTGATTTTGACGAAGTAGCAGATGATGAGGCAGCCAAGAAGCTTGCTGACGAGCATCATATCGAGTATGAGGATCGTCATAAGAAGGGTGATATCATCAACCTCTTCTTCGAGGAGTACTGTGAGAAAGAGCTGATTCAGCCGACATTTATCATGGATCATCCGATCGAGATTTCTCCTCTGACCAAGAAGAAACCTTCCGATCCGAACAAGGTAGAGCGTTTCGAGCTCTTTATCAATACATGGGAAATGTGTAACGCATATTCCGAGCTCAACGACCCGATCGATCAGAGAGAGCGTTTCAAAGCACAGGATGCTCTTGCAGACGCAGGTGATGAGGAAGCCAACCACACAGACGAAGACTTCCTGAACGCACTGGAGATTGGTATGCCGCCAACAGGTGGTATCGGATACGGAATCGACCGTCTCGTTATGCTCCTGACAGACAGCCAGGCTATTCGTGACGTACTTCTGTTCCCGACAATGAAGAGCCTCGACTCCGACAAGAGCGCAGCTAAAGCAGGAGATACTGCTGAGACAGCGGCTAACGACAACAACGGATTCTTCACACCAAACGAGAAGATCAACTTCTCCAATGTAAAGGTTGAGCCTTTATTTGAAGAAGATGTTGACTTTGATACATTCAGCAAATCTGACTTCCGTGCAGTTAAGGTTAAAGAGTGTGTTGCAGTTCCGAAGAGCAAAAAGCTCCTTCAGTTCACACTGGATGACGGAACAGGCACAGATCGTACAATCCTTTCCGGAATTCATGCATACTATGAGCCGGAAGAACTGGTAGGCAAGACACTGATCGCTATTACAAACCTGCCACCGCGTAAAATGATGGGAATCGAATCCTGCGGTATGCTGCTCAGCGCAGTAAATAATCTGAAGGATTCCGAGGGTGAGGAACTTCATCTGATCATGGTAGATAACCATATCCCGGCTGGTGCGAAGCTGTATTAATACAAAATTATAAATAATCAAATGAAAGCGCTTCTTAGACTAAGCTGAGAAGTGCTTTTTTCTGTATAAAAAGTAGAACAAAAAAAGTATTTGAATAACTGCGCGTCGCATTCTCATTACTTTCAGTTTGCAATTTACTTTTACTGTATCAAAGGTGTAGATATAAATTTATATAATTGAAGTAAAACCGCAAGATCTTGGATGTTTTGTTTGTATTTATGGTAATAGAATTAAAATTTTATGTTTGAACTTGTTGATTTTTACAGCGAGAGGAATGTATATTATGAACGATAAATGTGTAGTATTGAACGCAAAGAAAATGAATTTTGATGGGAAACTGGATTTTTCTGTTTTATCTTCTGATGTTACAGTATATGATGACACAACAGAACAGCAGCTGACAGAGCGTATTCAGGGAACAAATATCATTGTAACAAAGGAGATGCCTGTGAATGCAGAAATGATACAGAGATTCCCGGAATCTGTTAAACTGATCTGTGAGGCAGGTACAGGATACAATAATATTGATCTTGAGGCAGCACGAAAGAAGGGGATTACAGTCTGTAATATTCCGGCATACAGCACAGAACGTGTAGCACATACTGCAATTATGATGATACTGAATCTGAGTTCTGCAATGCAGGTACAGATGAAGATGCTGGCAAGTGGAAACCATGACAATTTTACTAAAAATCTTCAGGTTCCTCATGTAGAGGTAAACGGTAAAACACTTGGTATTATAGGTGCAGGACATATTGGCAGAAAAGTCATGCAGATCGCACAGGCGTTAGATATGAACATACTTGTTTATACCCGGACACCAAAAGAGGATGAGAACGGTATCCGCTATGTATCACTTGAGGAATTACTTAAGAATAGTGATTATGTTTCCTTGCATTGTCCATTGACAGAAAGTACAAAACATATGATCAACCAGGAGACTTTATCACTTATGAAGTCATCAGCATTTATCATTAATACTTCAAGAGGTGCGCTCATTGATGAGACTGCTCTTATAGAAGCATTGGAAAATGGTACGATTGCAGGAGCCGGACTTGATGTTCAGGAAACAGAACCACCTGAAGAAAACAGTCCTCTTTATACTATGGATAATGTCCTTTTGACACCTCATATGGGATGGAAAGGCCTTGAGACAAGACAGCGGTTGGTTTCTATTTTGGCAGATAATATAAAGAATTTTACAGAAGGGA
Organism: Blautia sp. MSJ-36; assembly: GCF_018917985.1. Taxonomy (NCBI): domain Bacteria; kingdom Bacillati; phylum Bacillota; class Clostridia; order Lachnospirales; family Lachnospiraceae; genus Blautia; species Blautia sp. MSJ-36. The sequence continues at coordinate 20,936 of NZ_JAHLPQ010000026.1, forward strand.
ACCCGATCAATGTTGTATTGGGACTATAGTATCTGGCAAAATACGTAATACAAAATCTGTAAATCAGTATGTAAGAAAGGAAAATTAATGAAAAATATATTGATTATTTCAAGTTCGCCAAGAAAAAACGGAAATTCACAAATCCTGTGTGAGCAGTTCAAAAAAGGTGCAGAAGAAAAAGGACATCAGGCGAAGATCGTACGTATCATGGAGCAGAATATAGGCTTTTGCAGAGCCTGTGACGGCTGTATGAGAAATGGCGGTATCTGTGTATTAAAAGATGATATGGCAGAGATCCTTAAAATGTTTCAGAAAGCAGATGTACTTGTACTGGCTACCCCGGTTTATTTTTATGGAATCAGTGCCCAGATGAAAACTTTTATTGACCGTACTTATCCAATCTGGCAGCATCTTGGAAAAAAAGACGTTTACTATATTATATCAGCTGGCCTGGGAGAGGACATTATTGATAGATCACTTGGTGATCTGAATGGTTTTGTAGAGCATCTGGAAGAATACAGGATTGCAGGAAAGATATATGCAGCAAACGTGATGGATGCTGGATTGGTCAGGAATCAAAGTGTTTTTAAAGAGGCATATGACATGGGCTATTCTATTTAACCAAATCAAGTAAGTCCCCTGCTTCAATTGCGAAAAGCAATAAGCAGTGGGTGGGGGGGGTGTCAGCAAGTCTACCATTTATAAAGTTGTAAACTGGTGTTAATATATAGAAAACATCTGAAGCTTCAGGGTTTAAGTAAAAGCAAGACCTGTTGTGGTACCATTATCCACAACAGGTCTTTAATATTTGGTCTGTTCAAAATTTCTTCTTACATTTTTTTGTAGGCATTGCCCCATTCGACCATTGAATCAAGAATCGGTTTCAGAGTAAGTCCCAGTTCGCTGAGACTATATTCAACTCTGGGTGGAACCTCAGGGTAAACCGTACGGATAACGAGTCCGTCATTTTCCATGGAGCGTAAACTGTCGGTAAGAACTTTCTGGCTGATTCCTTCGAGATCTTTTTTTAACTCATTGAATCGCCAGGGGCGCTGCAGCAGATTTCGGATAATGAGTAATTTCCATTTGCTGCCGATGAGAGCGACTGTGGTTGCAACTGGACATTCCGGCAATTCTTCTTTTGTCAGCATGAGATCATCTCCTTATGTAATATTATTTTTGAATGTTATATTTAATTTTAATCTAACAGACAGAAAGAAGCAATAGGTTATGCGTGATGTGCGAAGTCGGATGAAGAATGAGCTGGAGTATCTGATAAATGAAAAGCAGGAAAACAGTATTCGGTTAAAAGAGTGATGGGTGGCAGAATCATTAAAGTAAGTACAAAGTTTTATAGATACCTTATCTGCCATCTGCCGTCTGCCGGGGCATGAATATTCTGAAGTGTGTGGGAATAAACAAAATTGGATTGACAGAAAATATAGAAAAGCGTATTATAATAACAAGAGGTGGGATTTCCCACACAAATGCTTGCGTAGGAGGTGTTGATAATGGAAGCAATGAAAGATTATGTTGCCCATCTGGATAACAAAAAAAGAATTACGCTCAGAGGAGCTGCTTATCAGTATTATAATGTAAAAGAATACGGAAATGGCTGCATTATTCTGGAACCTCGGGAACTGGCAGTGCCAGAGAGCATTTCAGCCAGAACTCTGGCAGATATGGATCGTGCAGTAAGCAATTTTAAAAGAGGCGATGTTTCCCCGGCTATTGACCTGTCAGATTTTTAAAAGGAATGAGAGATGAATTTTAATATACGAATGGGAATTCCTGAAATGCAGGAACTTTGGTTAGATTTGCAGGAGAAATATCGTTCCGGTAATATAAAAAAGAAGGAAGAACAGTTGTATAAAAAATGGGGAAAGGCTTTGAAGCTGTTGTCAGCTGATCCGGGTTATCCGAGTCTTCAAACCCATGAAATAGAGCCATTATCCAGACGTTATGGAATGAAAGTGTGGCAATCTTATCTGGAAAATAAAACCAGTGGTGCAATGAGAATGTACTGGGTTTACGGTCCGGATCAGAAGGATATTACGATTATTGGACTGGAGCCACATCCGGAAGATAAGAAAAATGGCGCATACGACCGAATTTCACTGTCGGATTTGTAGAATAAAACTGAATATGGAATTTAACACGAGCAGTTAGTCTATGAAAAATAGGTTAGCTGCTTTTTTCATGCAAAAAAAGGAGGTGTCGTGTATGGGATATGCACGTAAAGATGTAGAGAAAACAAAGAAAATAGCAAAGAAATTTGTCCGCTATCAGGAAGGGGCAGAGCTTTACAGCATTGGACTGACAAAATTCCAGGAGCTGGCGAAAGAGGCCAAAGCAGTGTATAAGATTGACAAAGTTGCTCTTGTAAACTGTGAGATATTTGAAAAGTATCTGGAGACATTCCGGATTGCGTAGGGAAGAAAAATTGTGGAAGGACGAAAAATAGGGATTGACTTCTTGTCATACGAAAATTACAATGTGGATGTGGAGGAATAAGAACAGATATGGCGAAAATAGGAAGACCAAAGTCGGAAAATGTAAAAAAGAAAGTGTTGAGTATCCGGGTGGAAGATTCTATGTATAAGTGTATCTGTGATTATGCCAGGAAACACAAAATGACTGTGACAGAAGTTGTCTTGCAGGGACTGGAAAAAATATTGAACAGACCTGAATAACATGAAGTCCTTCCTTTATTTGAAGGAGGATTTTATATGGCACAGACAAGAAAAGATCTGCGAGGCAGAGTCTTGCGGAAAGGTGAATCACAGAGACGTTCCGATGAGAGGTATGTATATACTTATACAGATCCACTCGGAAGGCGTAAGTATGTTTATGCACAAGACCTTGTAACACTTCGGGAAAAAGAAGCACAGCTTATGAAAGATCAGATGGACGGTCTGGATATTTACGTTGCAGGGAAGGCGACTGTAAATTTTGTATTTGACCGTTATATGAGTCTCAAAGGAAATCTGAAACCGACAACCAAAAGTAATTATCTTTATATGTATGACCGATTTATCCGGGACACATTTGGAAAACGGAATATAGCGGAGATTAAGTATTCTGACGTAGTGCAGTTCTACAATCACTTGATTGAGAAACAGGAATTGCAGATTAACACACTGGAAACAGTTCATACGTTATTACATCCAACTTTTCAACTGGCTGTGAGGGATGACATTATCGAGTCATGGCAGAATTAAAGAAAAATTTGGGTATGAAAACCGGTGTGAGACATGCACTGACAATTCCACAGCAGAGAGCATTTATGGAATATATTGCCACACACCCGATTTACTATCACTGGTGGCCGATTTTTACCGTTTTTCTTGGAACGGGGTGCCGCATCGGTGAAGTGTTGGGATTGAGATGGGAAGACATCAATTATGAAAAGCGGATTATCAGCATCAATCATAATCTGACGTATTATCCGGTAGGAGAAGACAGGGCATCAGAAAATCACATTTCAACGCCGAAAACAGAGGCCAGTATGCGTACGATTCCTATGTTGGATGCAGTGAAGGATGCTTTTGAAATGATTTGGGAAGAGCAGAAAGAAAATGGCTGGACAGACGCAGAGATTGACGGGATGACAGGCTTTGTTTTCTGTAACCGTTATGGAAATGTAATGAATGCTCAGTCAGTCAATCGGGCAATCAAGAGAATATCTTCTGCCTATAATGCAACGGAAGAGGTAGAAGCTAAGAAAGAGCATCGGGAGCCGGTGCTGTTGCCGGATTTTTCAGCGCACAGCTTGAGACACACATTTTGCACAAGGCTTTGTGAAAGAGAAACAAACCTGAAAATAATCCAGTCGATCATGGGGCATAAGGATATTCAGACCACTATGGATATCTATGCAGAAGCGACAGAAGAGAAAAAACAGGAAACATTTGAACATTTGGCTGCAACAATGGATGTATTTTAAGAAGGGCTTATGAACCCTTTCATCTGACAACAGAAATAACCAAATGACATCAAATTGACAACAGATATGATTTGACAATGATTCATCATGAATGGTGATGAAGAGAAGACAATTTAATAAAAACAGTACAGCGAAGCATCACGAAAGGTAATGAGGAAAAATCAAAAAAATTCCCGACAATGAAGTCTCTGGACGCTGATAAGAAAGCTTCCAAGACTTTCGAAGCTGCTCCTGCAGCTGCAGAAAAGGTTGCTGAGAAGGTCGATTTCTCCAACGTGAAGATCGAGCCGATCTTTGAAGAAATGGTTGATTTCGATACATTTGCAAAATCTGATTTCCGTGCAGTTAAGATCCTGGCATGTGAAGCAGTTCCGAAGTCCAAGAAGCTTCTGAAGTTTACATTAGATGACGGAGAACGCAAGGATCGCGTGATTTTAAGCGGAATTCACGAGTATTACGAGCCGGAAGAACTGGTTGGTAAGACAGCGATCGCTATCGTGAACCTGCCACCAAGAAAGATGATGGGAATCGATTCCGAAGGTATGCTGATCTCAGCAGTACATGAGGAAGACGGTCATGAAGGACTGAACCTTCTGATGGTAGACGACAGAATCCCGGCAGGTGCAAAGCTGTACTAATCCAGAAAAAGGAGTTCTATGGATTCCTAACTGTTTGACTTATGTGTTTAAAAGTAAAATATTGATTATTTTTGAGGAGCATTTTTCAAAAATAAGGTGTATAAAGGGACACTTCTCTTTTGGTAGAAATACCAATGGAAGGTGTCCTTTTTTTGTTGTCAGGCATAGCAATTATTCATTTTGATGATATGCAGAAAATACATCCTTTCACGTACCTGCCAAATAAATTTTAGGAAACAAGGAGGAAGCCATGAAAAAACGAAAAACATCTCGATCAGGATAAGGTTCGAAGGAGAGAAAGGGCGAATTGTGCTGCCAATCGCAATTTTAATTATTTTTGCGATTTGTTATACAATTAGATCTTTTGTGAAGACTAACCTGGGATTAAAAGAAAATATTCTGCATATGATAGGGGGAATAGGGGATTTTGAAATCGGGATTGTCCTTATTGTGCTAAGTCTGCTTATATGGTTTGCTTCGTATAAGTATAGTATGAGCGCTATGAAGAAGAAAGAGTTTTAAGATAGGTGTGGCAAAAATGATCCATTAAAAATAATGATTATAAAGATGTAATAGCTACCAAAAATATGAGAAAAACTTTGTGAAAAAATAGGATTGTGTTTCGTAAGAGTCCCTTGTAAAATAGCGGACAAGGATGAAATAAAAAGGAGATTCTTATGGGAACCAATGAAAAAGATATGACTGCCGGATCCCCCGGAAAACTGATCATAACTTTTGCCATACCAATGATGCTCGGAAATATTTTTCAGCAGTTTTATACAATGGCAGACACCATGATCGTCGGACAAGTGGTAGGAGTTGAAGCACTGGCGGCAGTAGGCGCAGGAGATTGGCTGGTATGGCTGGTGTTGGGGATCATGACAGGTATCACACAGGGTTTTTCTATTCTTGTATCTCAGTATTATGGAGCAAGGGAAAAGAAAAATCTGAAATGTGCAGTGGCGAAAAGCTATATCATGACAGCATTACTGTCTGTGGTCGTACTCGCAGTAAGTGAAGGTACAGTTTATCGTGTTCTTTTATTTTTACATACGCCGGATAATGTCATTGATCTGACAATGCTATATTTGCGGCTGATCTTTGCGGGAATCCCGATCATAGCTGCTTATAATATATTTGCAGCGATCCTTCGGGCACTTGGAAACAGCAGATCTCCGTTGATCGCAATGACAGTGGCAGCAGTGATCAATGTGGGACTGGATCTGTTATTTGTGGCGGTTTTTGGCTGGGGTATAGCCGGAGCAGCAGTGGCAACCGTTATCGCACAGGGATTTTCAGCCTTGTACTGTTTGATCGTATTACGTAAAATCCCGGATATCCGCCTGGAAAAGAAGGACTTTTACAGGCAGCCCTCTATGAGTTTGCGGCTTTTGGAACTGGCGGTTCCTCTTGCGATACAGAATGTGATCATCTCCGTGGGAGGACTTGTGGTACAGTATGTGATCAATGGATTTGGTTTTCTGTTTGTGGCGGGATTTACGGCATCGAACAAGCTGTATGGGGTTTTGGAGATGGCTGCCGTTTCATATGGATATGCTATTACAACCTATGTGGGCCAGAATCTTGGTGCAAAAAAATACCAGAGGATTCGAAAAGGCGTGCGCAGCGGCACTTATATGGCAGTGCTCACTTCGGCTTTCATTTCCGGCATGATGGTACTGTTTGGACGTAATGTACTGTCCCTGTTTGTATCCGGTGAACCGGATCAGACCCGACAGGTATTGGATATAGCATATAAGTATTTGTTTATTATGGCTGTCTTTTTGTGGGTGCTGTATCTGCTGTATGTGTATCGTTCCGCTATCCAGGGCCTGGGTAATACTTTGATTCCGCTTGCCAGCGGCATTGCAGAATTTATAATGCGTGTCAGTGTTGCGCTGCTGCTGCCAAAACTGATCGGTGAAGATGGAATATACTATGCAGAGATCTGTGCATGGAGCAGTGCAGCTGTTTTATTATTCGTAAGTTATATGATCATTATACGGAAATATAAAGAAGTCACCGTTCATACATAATGTTATTTACTTAAGGGATCTATAATAATACAGGCAGAAAATATTCGGGTTTCACTATGAAATGTTCAGATATTTTATATTTGACAAAAAACTATTTATATAAAAAGAAAAGTATGATATTATGATACTTATTCATTGCAACTATGAAAATTGAATAGTCAGAAGGGTGTACAAAGTACTTAATAAGGAATCTGGTGAAATGCCAGAACAGCCACCGCTACTGTGACAGGGACGAAAACCAAAATATCACTGGAGAGATCCGGGAAGATGGTAAGTAGGAAGAACTGGAGTCAGGAGACTTGCCTTTTTGACAGAAGAATTCTGATTCGGATGGGATACAGAAGGAATAAGCTCTGCCTGAGGTAGAGGTTTGTTTTTTGTGCTGATATGATGCTGGATCATATCAGCTTTTTTTATTTTAACCGAATAAACAGATGAAAAATGAGGAGAAATGAAAATGGGAAAAGTAATTGCAAAGCGTTTTATATTTATGATTCCGGTAGTTCTGGCGGTTACATTTATTATTTTTATGCTGAGTTTTATATCGGCAGGTGATGCTGCCAGAGTTCTGGCGGAGAAAAAATACGAGCATCCGTCACCGGAACAGGTAGAAGAAGTACGGCATGAGGAAGGACTGGATCAGCCGGTGCTGGTACAATACGGGAAATGGCTGGATCAGGCACTTCATGGCGATTTTGGAAAATCATATTCTACCAGAAAACCGGCTTTTGATGAATTAAAAAAATATTTTCCACAGACATTTAAACTGGCAGTTACTTCGTTTTTATTGTTGATGATCGTATCAGTCCCTCTTGGGATTTTGTCGGCAATTTATGAAAACAGAGTTCTGGATAAAGTCATTCGCATTTTGTCGTCCCTCAGTGTATCTATGCCGTCTTTCTGGATCGGTCTGATGCTGCTCTATATATTTGGAGTAAAGCTAAAAGTGATTTCCGTGATCGGAGGAGATGCCGGAGGCATCCCGATTCTTGCGGCATTTGCCATGGATATCAGTTTCTTTGGAATTATGACGAGATTGATCCGTACTAATATGATACAGGTGCTGAAGCAGGATTACATACGTGCCAGCAGAGCTAAGGGATTGTCATCTGTAAATGTAATTTTGCGTCATGGTCTGAAAAATATCCTGATTCCTGTGCTTACACGTCTGGTATCAATTGTGATCGGTTTTTTCTGTGGCTCAGCTGTGATAGAAAGTATTTTTTCAATTCAGGGAATCGGAAATCTGGCATTGAAATCCGTGATCTCAAAAGACACTCCGGTGCTGCAATGTTTTATCTTTATTCTGGCTGTTGGCATTGTAGTATTAAATTTTCTTGTGGATATCGCCTATTCTGCGATTGACCGGCGAATCCAGTTAAAGTAAAGGAGAGATCATAGAATGGGAAGCAGAAGAAAGCAGAAAACAGAAAAAAGCATGATCCAGAATCTGTACTGGAAACAGGTATTCCGGTCACCGAAAACAAAAATAGGATTGATGGTGGTCATAATTTTTGCATTGGCAGCTATTTTTGCACCTGTACTGGCGCCGCATGATCCACTGCTTGTGGATGTTTCGATAAAATTAAAGAATCCGTCGGCGGCATATCCTTTAGGTACTGATCAGCTGGGAAGATGTATTTTATCAAGACTTCTCTGGGGCAGCCGGTATTCACTGAGCTACAGCTTTACGGTGCTTCTGATCACCGTATGTGTCGGGGTGCCGATCGGGCTGTTTGCCGGATATGTAGGTGGAAAAATCGATTCCACAATCATGAGGATCATTGATGTATTTATGGCTATGCCGGTCTTTATTGTGGCACTTGCCATTGCAGGAACCATGGGAGCCAGCGGTGCTCATCTGATCCTGTCCTTATCGGTCGTATCCTGGGCAGAATATGCAAGGCTTGCCCGTGCATTGACACTTCAGGAAAAAAATAAAAATTATATGACCGCACTGAAGGCCGGCGGCTGCGGCCACGCAAGGATCATATTCAGGCATGTATTGAGAAATATCCTGCCATCTGTGATCGCACTGGCAACAATGGAAATCGGTTCGATCATTCTGTCAATCGCCGGATTTTCCTTTATCGGACTTGGTGTGCAGGCGCCGACACCGGAATGGGGGATCATGCTCAGCGACAGCAAAAGCTATATCCAGACTTATCCAAGGCTGATGTTTTATCCGGGCATACTGATCATGATCATTGTCCTGGCATTTAATTATCTGGGGGAGGGAATACAGAATGGAACAGCCAAAAAATGATGTTCTAAAGGTAAAAAGATTACATGTGGAGTTTCAGACCTCTCACGGAATGGTACATGCAGTAAAAGATGTCAGTCTGGAAGTAAGGAGAGGAAGGATCCATGCACTGGTGGGAGAAAGCGGAAGCGGCAAGTCAGTTACCTCTCTGACGATCATGAATCTGCTTGCAGGAAACGGAAAGGTGATATCCGGAGATGTGACACTGAACGAAAAGAGTCTTCTGAAGTTATCAGGAAAAGAAAAGCGACAGCTATACGGAGACAGGATCGGAATGATCTTTCAGGATCCGACAGCTGCTCTCGATCCGCTTTTTACAGTTGAACAACTGCTTCTGGAAGGATTGAGAAAACATCGCAGAATGAGCAAAAAACAGGCAAGGGAAGTAGCACTGGAAAGTCTGCGGATGATGAATCTGCGTGATCCGGAAGAACTGATGAAGAAAAAACCTTACGAATTGTCAGGTGGTATGTGTCAGCGTGTTATGATCGCCATTGCCATGTCTATGAAACCGGATTATCTGATCGCAGATGAGCCGACGACGGCGTTGGATGTAACAGTACAGAAGCAGATCCTGGAAGAAATCTATCAGCTATCCAGGAAAGAAAATCTGGGCGTGTTATTTATCACGCATGACCTGGGTGTGGTGGCAGAGATCGCAGATGATGTTTCGATCATGAAAGACGGCGAAATAGTAGAAAACGGAACAGTTGAAGATATCTTTTACCATCCGCAGCATTCATATACAAAAAAACTGTTGGATGCAGTTTTATAGGGGAAAAGTATGAGTACGTTACTAAAGACAGAACATTTAAAAAAATATTATGGCAAGAAAAAAATTGTGAAGGCAGTGGATGATGTAAGTCTGGAAATCCATGCAGGGTCATCCATGGCTCTGATCGGTGAAAGTGGAAGTGGCAAAACTACATTCGGAAAGCTGATCGCCGGTCTGGAGAAACCTACAGATGGAAAATTCTGGTTTCAGGGGCAGGAAATGCAGGGTTTGTCTGAAAAGCAGTTCCGTCCATATCGCAAGAACCTTCAGATGGTCTTTCAAAGCAGCAGCGGAGTATTTGATCCCGGGTATACCATTGGAGAAAATATCCTGGAAATTCTGAAATTACATGAAAAACTGCAAGAGGGAGAGTATGAAGAACGGGTAAAGGAAGCTTTGATCCAGACGGGCCTGGATCCGGATATTCGAAACCGTTATGTTGGACAGATTTCAGGAGGCCAGTGTCAGAGAGCTAATATTGCGAGGGCGTTGGTATTAAGACCGGAGCTTGTGATCTGTGATGAACCGGTATCCAGTCTGGATTATTCCATACGAAAGCAGATCCTGCATCTGTTAAATGAACTGCAGGAAAAATATGAGATGACATATTTACTGATCACTCACGATCTGTCCAACGTTCCATATCTCTGCAAAGAGGTGGCTATTATGTATCAGGGACGGGTGGTTGAGTTTATCGATCATACGGACAGCTTAAAAGAGACTGCAGTACATCCTTATACAAAAGATCTGTTTGATTCCATTCCGGTAAAAGAACCGAAAATGCGAAGAATCGGATCACAGGAAAAGAAAATATTTTCAGATACAATTCCGGAACAGGGCTGTCCATATCAGAACCGGTGCAGAAGATGTACAAATATATGCAAGGAGCATATACCGGAATTGACAGAAATTGCGACAGGACATTTTGCGGCATGTCATATGCTGTAAAATATAAAACAAACACAAAGGAGAGGAAGAAATGAAGAAAAAACGTGTAGCAAAACTGGTAGCATTGAGTATGGTGGCGGCAACCTTGCTGACAGGTGTCAATGTACAGGCAAAAGAGGAAAAAGTAGTTACGGCAATGACATCCATTGATCTGACTCCTGAACTTTGTGACCCAATAAAAAGTGGTCCGGACTTTCGTCTTTATGAAATGATCTATGATCCGCTGGTACGTTATGGAGAAAATGGAGAAATCGAACCTGCATTGGCAGAATCCTGGGATATCAGCGAAGATGGCACAACCTATACGTTTCATTTAAGAAAAGATGTGAAATTCTCAGACGGTACAGCGTTTAATGCAGATAATGTGATGTGGAATTATAACAGATGGGTAGAACAGGATGTGATCGGTAACTTTTCAGCCAAACTGGAAAATGTTACAAAGGTAGATGATTATACTGTAGAATTTAAGTTCGCAGAACCATGCTATACGCTGCTGATCGAATTCAGCTATCCAAGACCATTCCGTTTCACCTGTGAGAGTGCACTGGATGAAGATGGAGAATTTTGTCAGGAAGTGGGTACAGGAATGTGGATGATCGACAGTTATGAGAGCGGTCAGGAGGTTGCCCTAGTACCAAATCCTAATTATTACGGTGAGAAACCAAATATTGATAAAGTAGTTCTGAAACAGGTGGTAGACGGTGATGCCAGAGTAATGGCACTTCAGAGTGGAGAGGCAGATCTGAATCTTCAGGATATTCCATCCGAAAGCTTCAGTATTATCCAGGCAGATAAAAATTTATCGACAGAACAGCAGGTTTCCACACTTTCTTACTATCTGATCGAAAATTATGATACACCGGCGCTTCAGGATATAAACGTACGCCAGGCATTGAATTATGCAACAAATAATGAAAGCATTGTAAATGATCTGCTGGATGGTTACGGCAATCCGGCAACCGGACTTATGTCTCCGACAGTTCCTTATGTAACAGAAGAAAACAGCAAGGGCTATCCATATGATCCGGATAAAGCAAAGGAACTGTTAAAGGAAGCTGGATATGAGGATACAGACGGAGATGGTATTGTAGAAAAAGACGGAGAACCACTGAATCTCAGACTGGTATTTCAGACCGAAGAATATGCTTCATGGAAGTCACTGTGTGAATTCCTGAAATCTGAATATGAGAAGGTTGGCGTGGGTATTGAACTGGTAGAAAAAGAATCTGCAGCTTACTATGATGAGATCTGGAACACCAGAGATTACGATCTGTGCATTTACCGCAGCTATGAAGATTCCTGGATGCCTCATGGATTCCTGAAATCAATGTTCTATGCGGAAGATGGAGCAAAGGCAGTAAACTGGTACGATGAGGAGCTGAACAAAGATCTCGGAGAAGTATTAAAAACACAGGATGAAGAAAAACGTACGGAATTATATGATAAGATCCTTACACGTATCAATGATCAGGCAGTAACAGTGCCGCTGTATTATCCGAATCGTGATTATATCTATAACAATACCAGACTGACCAATGTAGAGCTTGCACCGACTGCCTATGAAGGCGTTAACTGGGCAACACTGGATGTAGTGGAGTAAAAAATGTTTGAAAAAATCGAGAATAAATGGACAGAAGATTCCGGTGATTATGATGATATGATCCAAAAACAATTGAGTAACAAAAGAACGGTATCTCACTGGACAAAAGAACTGAAAAGACTTCTTGGACCTGAGCCCCTTCGTATTTTAGAAGTGGGCTGCGGCCCGGGTTTTATGAGCATCATAGCAGCGCGTCTGGGACATGATGTAAAAGCGATCGATGGTTCATCAGGAATGGTAGAAAAAGCCAGAAGGAATATGCGTCAGTATCATCAGCAGGTGGAAATCTGTGAGGAAGATGGTGTAACTTTGCCATTGGAACAGGAGCAAAGCTATGATGTGATACTTTCCAGAGACGCGGTGTGGACATTATATGATCCGGAAAAAGCTTTCAGGCGCTGGAAGGATGTATTAAAACCAGGCGGAAGGATCATTTATTTTGATGGGGACTATCGGACCATCGAACCCACATTAAAAAATAAGATCCATATGAAAATTGCTGATTTTCTTATTTATGTTACAGAAAGAAAAACATATGGATCTGACGTGAAGGAAAACAGCGGAATTTATGAAAAGCTGCCATTTACATCGCAGAAGCGTCCGGAAGCGGACTTTCAGATATTAAAGAAGGTACGCTTTGCCAGGATCCAGATCAGAGCGAACCGCTGGCTAAACAGACCATGGACGATGGATTTCTGGAAATACGGATATCAGGGAAAAAAATTTATTGTAGTAGCCACAAAGAAGGAGAAGTGACATGCAAAATGATAAGATCAAAGAGTACTGGGAAGGAGAAGCTGGCATTTACAGCGAAGGGATCAAGGCAGAATTGAAAAGTGAAACAGCAGAAAACTGGAAGAATCTGATTCTGGAGTATGCGCCGGAAAAAGAACATCTGGAAGTACTGGACGTAGGCTGCGGGCCGGGATTTTTTGAAATTATGCTGGGAAAAGAAGGACATCATGTGACCGGGATTGATATTACTGAAAATATGATCCATGAAGCAAAGGAAAATGTAAAGGCAGCAGGTTTATCTGCAGATCTGATGACTATGGACTGCCACAATCTGAATTTCCCGGATGAGACATTTGATATGGTTATCTGCAGAAATATCACATGGACGCTGGACGATCCACAGAAGGCTTACAAGGAGTGGCTGCGTGTACTGAAAAAAGGCGGACGTCTTTTGGTATCGGACGCCTGCTGGTATCTGCATCTTTATGATGATGAAAAGAAAAAGATTTACGAGGCACATGATACTGCTATGTGGGAAAAATATGGAAGAGGTATCCATGCTCATGAAGATGCGGAAACAGGGAAAGAGCTCAGCAGTAAGCTGTTTATGAGTGATAAAAAGCGTCCGGCATGGGATCTGGATTACATGATGGAGATCGGCTTTTCCAAAGTGTTTGCCCTGAAGGACATCAGTGATATTTCCAGAACTTCCATGGAACGTGAGCTGAATAAGCTGACACCTCAGTTTTTAGTGGGTGGAGAAAAATAAGCGGACCGGCGTTAAATAAAACGCTGGACCCGCTCCATTGTGGTTTTTAGAATAAAGATATCCGTCAGTACATCACCGGTTTCCAGAGAATGGTTGGCGTTTTGGGTGAGAAAGAGAGGTACATCTTTCTGCGCTGCCAGTTCCCGGATGGAATTGGTTTCGGCCCAGGGATCTGCGGTGCCGTGGAAGGCGATGCTTCCGGCAAGAGGGAAGGAAAAGGTCTCTGCAAGAGGCGTGAACAGGATGCTTTTTACAGTCAGATCGTGTCGGGAAGCATAGGCAGAGGAGATGACTGTACCAATGCTTTTGGAAATAAACAGAATGCTGCCATAGGAATTCCAGTCGATGCTGCCTAAGGAGCGTTCTGTTTGTTCCAGGGCAAGGTCAAAGGCCTGTTTCATTTTCTTCGGATCACCTTTTACATTTTCCGGGAGGGAACCGTAAGATACGGTCTGGATCTGATAACCGTGTTTCCTGGCAAGACGGCTGGTATAGTACAGAAGGGGCTTGTCGGCGGTGTATCCGATGCCTGGAAAAACGACGGCCAGTTTCGGAGCATTTTTATCTGCTTCAGGTATATGTGCGGAGGTTTTTGCATAGAGCATCTGCAGATGGATTTTTTCCTGAAGTTCTCTTAAAGTAATAGAGATTGTGCAGGAGTCAGATGGAAGGTAATCGTAATCAGTGATAATACTGTCTTCTTCCATGGCATAAACCATATGTGAGGAACCCATAAGTTCCATATCTTCTTCAATATCAGAAAGTAATTCTTCGTATGATTTCATTTTCTTTTTCTCCTTATATGAAGTTTTTTCAACATATAAATCGTTTATTTTTACAGATGGTCCTATTATAATGGATTTATTGCAAGACAACAAGGGTTTCACACCAGTGAACAGAACTGGAGAAAAGGAGAAAATATGTTGACGTTGTTATTTATCATATGTATGTTTGGAGTTTTTGGAAAATTATTTTTCTTTGGGTTAAAAGCAGCCTGGGGAATCTCAAAATTCGTACTGACGATTGTGTTCCTGCCATTGATCCTGCTTGTAATGGTGGCAGGAGGCCTGATTTCCATAGCATTGCCGGTACTTCTTGTTATTGGAGTTGTCGGACTGATCGCATCGAAAGCATAAGCAGAGAAAGAGCAGTTAACCTGTAAGCTGGGTTAGCTGCTTTTTTATGGAAAAATGGATGCTTTTGGGACAAAAATTCTGTTGCACAACCATGAGAGATACAATTATAATAAAACCTTATAGGGCAGCAAAATATACCGCAGATTTCCCAAACCATAAAGATCAACAGATTGGAGAAATATATGAGATTAAGAAGTCAATCCGCACGGACTTTATTATACGAAGAAGTAGTAGAAGAACTTTACAGGCTGATCGACGAGAAGCATATCCAGCCAGGCGGGAAGCTTCCGCCGGAAAGAGAGCTGATCGAACAGTTGAAAGTCAGCCGGAATGTTCTGCGAGAAGCTTTTCACGTTCTGGAAACCAGAGGCGTGATCGTTTCCCACCAGGGAAAAGGAAGATTCTTAAGAGAACAGCCAGGCCATGGCTCAGAGAAACGTACAGAAAGTCTCAGCAAAAATCTGGAACGTTATTCCATGCTGGAAGCGTATGAAGTACGTCAGGTTCTGGAAGTAAAAGGTGTAGAGCTGATCATCCGCAACGCTTCAGAAGAGGATATTGATGATCTGGAAAAAGCTTACAAAAAAGTGGAACACACCTACGAAACAACCGGAACCACAACCGGAGAATTTGAACTGCACAAACTCTATGCAGAAAAAACAGGCAGCATGTTTATGACCCAGACCCTGGAGCTGGTACTGAATGCCATTCTGGATATGATGTACGGTCAGTTTTATGATGTGCTGGAAGCCACATCGGAGAAGCAGGAGCTGGAATCCCACCGACAGATCATCGACGCGATCCGCAGGCGGGATACCGAGGCAGCACAGAGACTGATGCATGAGCATCTTCAGGTTACGATGGATATGCTGGAAGAAAATTGATTAAATATGCATTCAGGCAAAGCTGAAAAATAATTAAAAATTAAAAAACCGTTGACGAAAAGCACCTTCGGGTGCTATTCTTTATAAACAAGTGGGTGACCAAGTGAACAAATATTAATTCAAAAAGAATGAATATGTATTCAGACGATAATTCACAATCCAGAAAGAACAGAAAGGAATACACAATGGGAAATTTGAAATGGCCGGAAGGTAAAAAATGTGCGGTAATGTTTACCTTCGACGTAGACGGAGATACCACCTGGGAAAACGGAAACCGTGGACTTCCAAATGGTGAGAAATACATCAAATCCTTATCCGTAGGCCAGTACGGACCGAAGCGCTGCGTGGACCGTATCCTGGATATGCTGGAGAGTTACGGTGTAAAAGCTACATTTTTTGTACCGGGATTAACAGCAGAGCGTTATCCGGAAGTGATTATGAGGATCGCAGAGGCAGGACATGAGATCGGACATCATGGATACGCACATGAGAGATTTGCGGGAAAAACAACAGAAGAACAGATTGAGATCATTGAGAAAACACAGAGGATTTTTAAAGATCTCATTGGTCACGAAGTAACAGGATTCCGTACACCATCCGGTGACTGGGCAAAGATCACACCACAGCTTCTGTACGAGAGAGGTTTTCGCTATTCAAGTTCCATGCGCGGGGATGACAGACCATATCGGACTGTGATAAACGGTGAAAAAACAGATTTTATCGAAATCCCGACGAAATGGGAAGTGGATGATTATGTGGCCATGGCCTATAATATGTATCCGGCAGAGCCGGCAGGCCAGGATCGAATTTCCAGTTATCGCCTGGTAGAAGATAATTTCATGAGAGAATTCCGCGGGCACTACAGAGAAGGACTTTGTATTTCCTACATGAGCCATCCGCAGGTGATAGGATCTCCTGGAAGGATTCAGATCCTGAAACATATGCTGGAGCAGATCACATCCAAAGAGGATGTCTGGGTAGCAACAGGAACAGAAGTTTCAGATTGGTATCGAAGCCATTCACAAGAACAGGAGGAAAAATAAGGATGAAACTGGAAAGACCAAAGTGGCCGGAAAACAAAAAATGCAGCGCCATGATCACCATCAACCTGAATGCGGAACTGTTCTGGCTGCAGTTAGATCCGACCTGCAAAGATATGCCAAAGACTCTTTCTCTTGGCCAGTACGGAATGACAAGAGGTGTGGACCGTATCCTGGAAGTTCTGGAAGAACGGGGAATTCGTGCAACATTTTTTACCCCGGGATGGGTAGCGGAGCAGTATCCGGATAAACTGAAAGCCATTGTTGAAAAAGGCCACGAGATTGCGGCGTTAGGATATCACCATGAACATATGGCACTGTTATCCGAAGAAGAGCAGGAAAGCGCCATCAAAAAAGGAATCCAGGCCATCGAAAAAGTATGTGGCGTTACACCGAAGGGATTCCGTTCCCCGGAAGGCGAGCTGACACTGGATACTTTACGGATCGCAAAGAAAAACGGGCTGGTGTATTCCAGCAATCTCTGCGATGACGACAGACCATACTGGAAAGACCTGGGAGAGGATAAGATCCTGGAGATTCCCATTCACTGGGTCAATTATGATCTTCCGTATTTTGCATTCAACTATCATCCGGCATTTCCGGCAGGACAAGGCAGGATCGCGAATTATACAGGAGTTCTGAATAACTGGAAAGATGAATTTTTCGGATGTCATGAATATGGCCTCTGCTATGTTCTGCAGCTGGACCCGGCAGCCATCGGTGCACCGGGCAGGATCGGACTTCTGGAAGAACTTCTGGATTATATTGAAACTTTTGATGGTGTGTGGTGGACAACCGGTGAGGAAATGTATGAATACTGTCTGAAAAGCAGTCAGGATCGGTAAGAGGGCATACATATAACGGGAAAAGAAGGGAGAGCATTCATGGCTCATATATTTGAACTGGTAAATCAGCTTTTTGCACAGGTAGTTCCGGTGGCGGATTTCCTCTGGGACTTTCCGACAAACATTGATGCATACGCAAACATTCCGATCTTAGGGCAGCTGTCCATTGCATTTCTGCTTCTTCTTGGCGGAAGTTTGTATTTTACTTTACGGTTTGGTTTTGTGCAGGTAAAAGAATTTAAGACAGGAATCCGTCTTCTGACTTCCAAACAGCAGGCAAAAGTTGGAACTTCCCAGCTTGCGGCATTTCTGGTCAGTATGGGCGGCCGTGTGGGAGCCGGAAATATTGTCGGTGTAACCGGAGCGGTAACCATTGGAGGACCGGGAGCAATCTTCTGGATGTGGGTTTCCGCATTTCTGGGAATGGCAACCTCTTTCTGTGAGGCAACACTGGCACAGATCTTCAAAGAGAGAAAAGGCAACGAATACGTAGGCGGTTTTACCTTCTATATCCAGAAGATCTGGAAAAACAAAGCATGGATCGGAGCAGCAATATGTATCATGTATCTGATCTACAACATGCTGAGTATTCCGGTACATACGTTCCATGTATTTACAGCAGTAAGCTCCATTGCAGATGAAGTAACGGGAAAAACAACGCAGGTAACAGATCCGCTGTATTATGTCATTGCTATCGCGATCATCGTGATTATCGCTGTGATCACCTTTGGTGGAATCAAAAGCGTAACAAAATTTTCCGATGCGGTTGTACCGGTGATGGCAGGTTTATATGTTCTGATCGTGTTGGTACTGATCGTTCTGAACATTGGAAAAGTACCGGGATTTTTTGCAGCTGTATTTGTGGGAGCATTTAAACCAAGCGCTATTTTCGGCGGAGCATTTGGTGTTGCTATGGCGCAGGGACTGAAACGAGGACTTTTATCCAATGAGGCTGGTATGGGTACTGCGACACAGGCTTCCTCTATTGCGGATGCCAATCATCCATGCGAGCAGGGATTTATTCAGTCCATCGGTGTATTTGTAGATACGATCGTGATCTGTTCCCTGGCTGGTTTTGTGGTAACTGCAGGTGCCATCTGGAATAATCCGTCCATTGACTGGGATGTGATGAAAGCCAACAAGATCGGAACTTTCCTGACTTCAGTCAAGGAACTGGTACCAGGTGACGGAATCCTGGATGTGATCGTATTTATCATCGTGGTTGTTGCATTTGGACTGTTTGCGTTTACAACACTTCTCTGCGACCTGACTTACACAGAGATCGCTGCAAACAAGATTTCCAAGAATAAGAAATTTATCTACTTTACAAGATGCCTTGGCGCGCTGATCTTTGTTCCACTTGGAACTCTGACTGTACTGTCCGGACTTCAGCTGGATAACCTGTGGTATGTATCTGACCTGATTAATGTAATTTTGATCTTTGTGAACATCCCTACACTTCTGGTTGGAAGAAAACTGGTTACCAAAGCGTACGAGAATTACAAGAAAAATCCAGGCAAGCGTTTTATTGCGTCCGAGATTGGTGTAGAATCGGATGTATGGACTATTGAAGCAGCAAAAGAAAGCAGGTAAAAAATGAAAATAAAAGTGATCATGTCGGACAAGGCCATGAGCCGGGAAACCATGGATGCAAGGGAGCGTATGCTGAAAGCGGCACTTTCTTCCGATGCGGAAGTTTCTGTGGACTGTATCAAAAAAGGCCCGGATGAACTGGACTGTAATACAGACGAAGCTTTTGCGGCAGCGGAAATGGTGAAGGAGAGTATCCGTGCGGAAAAAGAAGGATACGATGCCATTGTGATCTACTGTTTCAGCGATGTGGGGATTGATGCCATCCGTGAAAATGTAAGAATTCCGGTGATTGGTCCCGGAGAAACCAGCCTGGCTGCGGCAAGTATGATCTGTAACCGTTTTACGGTGCTGACTTCGGAGAGTATCAATATTCCGAGAACCTACCGTCGTCTGATGCGAAACGGCATTGCCAGAGAAAAGATGGCAGCAGTCCGGGCGCTGGATATTCCAATCGGGGAGCTGCGCTCCAATCCGGAAGTAACGGAAAAATATCTGAAAGCGGTCTGCAAAAAAGCGGTGGAAGAAGATCATTCCGACGGGATTATACTTGGCTGTCTTGGAATGGCAGGATACGGAGAAAAACTGGAAAAAGAACTTCCGGTGAAGATCATCGATCCGGCATTTCTGGCTGTTGCGTATGCGGAATTGTGCGTAAGAGTTGGAATGAGACACATACCGGCAGTTTATCCGGTTTTTACAAACAGCAGTAACGTAGAATTATAAACAGAAAAATAACAGGGCAGAAACACTTTCCGGCTTAGATCCGGAAGGTGTTTTTTGCATATAAAACAGAGATATGAAACTTGTAAATACCCGATCTTTACGGCATAATAATTCTATGGAATGTTTTGAGGAGGAATGAGTATGAGGAAAAAGATCAAAGGTCTGATCATGATGGCAGTTCTGTTGATCTGCTTTTCAGTTCCGGCAGCAGCGGCAACAGAAAGTTTTCATTTTGAGCAGAAAACTGATTCTGTGCAGGTAGGAAAAACCAAAGAGCTGACAGTTTACAATCATGGAAAAAAAATAGATCCAAAGAAGGTTCGGTGGAAAAGCAGCAATCCAAAGCTGGCAGCCATATCCAATGGAAAAGTTACCGCAAAAAGCTGGGGAAATGTTCAGATTTCTGCTGTTTATGGTGGGAAAAAAATTTCCTGTAAAGTGTATACATATAATCAGATCATATACACAGATTTTACCGGATATAAAACAACCCCGATAAAAACAAAAAAGGGAAGAACAGTACAGCTGAAGCCGGAAAAACATGGAAGCACAGTGTTTTATAAATCTTCGAACACGAAAATCGCAACCGTTTCATCCAGTGGTGTTGTAACACCAAAAACAACAGGAACTGTAAAGATAACCTGTATATCTTTTGGAAAAAACAGATATATCGCATCTGCAAAAGTTGTGGTTGGAGCAGAACTGAAATCCATTTCGACTTCTTCAGAAATTGTAATGAATAAGGGGGAACAGAAAACGCTGAAAGTGACTGTTCATCCAGCAAATGCATATGTAAGAACAATAACTTATGCCACATCCAACAGCGCTGTTACAGTATCCAAGACAGGAAAAATCACAGCAAAAGCTCCCGGCCTTGTGAAGATTACAGTGACGGCAGATGGTGGGAAAAAGATAAAGAATACCATACAGGTATATGTCCAGGACAAAAAGACAGGCACATCCAATACACCGCTGAATGGAAGTACCGGTATGATTCTGCACAGAGGATTAAGTCTGGAAGCACCGGAAAATACACTTCCTGCATTCAACCTTGCAGGGCAGAGAGGCGCGGAGTATGTAGAAACGGATGTACGACAGCTGAAAGACGGGACATTTGTGATTTTCCATGATTCTAATCTGCTTCGTATGTGTGGCGTTGATAAGAAAATTGAAAATCTCACATATCAGGAAGTAAAGAAGTATCCGGTTATTGCGGGAACAAATGCTTCTGCATATAAAAATAATACGATTTCTACACTGGAACAGTATCTGCAGTGCTGTAATAAATATTCCATGACGCCCGTGATCGAAATCAAATCAAATCTGAATCAGAACGGTGTTGCAAAGTTCAATCAGATCATAAAAAAATCCAGAAAAAGTCCAGTTGTGATCTCGTTTAAGGAAGAACCACTGATCATGCTCAGGCAGATAAACAGAACTGTAAGCATACAGTGGATACTCCGGGATCAGATCACCAGTGCAGCGCTGAATGAATGTGTCAGATATAAATTTGACATAAGTGCCCAGTATGGATGTACCTACAGAAATATAATAGCCAAAGCACATTCGAAAAATATTAAAGTCGCATTGTGGCTGTTTACAGATTCCAGTATTGTAGACTGTTATAAAAACTGGGGTGCAGATTACCTTACCTGTGAGAGAATGATGTAAGACGCATCAGGAAGTCCAGCTAATAAATGTCAATAGTTAAATGAAAAAAATTGCTCTTATTTTCTGGCTAAAAAAGGGTAGACGTCCCCCTTGGTGAAAATATCGTTCTTTTGAAAGATATTGATTCGTT